>NZ_NRRU01000004.1 GCF_016583785.1 Rubrivivax gelatinosus
CCCCCCGCCCGCCCCTGAAGGGGCGGGAGCGAGGGAGTCCGAGCGAGAGGATCAGTTTTCAGCAGCCCGAATCCCGGGCTGTGCTGGTCGTCTCGTCTTCGGAGTGCATCGCCATGGCAAACGTTCGAGTCGAGCAGCGCAACGCTCATCTGGCCGGTCCGGTCCGCCTGGAGTACGTCAACGGCCGCGAAGGCAAGGTCGCGAAGGCGACGATCACCGTGATCTCCAACAACCGCCGCGGCAGCGGCGAGGACCGCGAGGAGGAGGCGACGTCGCTGATGTGGACCCTGTGGGGCCGGCAGGCCGAGAACGCCGCCGAGTACCTGGGCAAGGGCAGCCACGTCAACGTGGCCGGCCGGGTGCGCAACAACAACTACCGCAACGCGGAGGGCGCCGAGGTCTACGGCCTGGCGTTCACGGTCGAGGAGATCGACTACCTCGACAGCCGCGCCGAGTCCGAGGCGCGGCGCGCGCGCAGCGAGGGTGGGGCAGCGGCGCCGGCTGCGGTTCGCAAGACCCTGACGCCGCCGCCTGATGGGGGCGTGGTGCCGGCGGCCAACGGCCGCACGCAACGTCCGCGTCAGCGCCCGCAGGCCTGACCGAGTCCCCGGCGGGCTCTGTCCTGCCGGTCCCGAACCGATCGCGGATCCGGCCGGGTCCGCCCTGCCCCATGCGAGGACCATCATGCAAACCCGTTCCACGCTCGCCACCCGCTTCGGCCAACGCACCCAGGTGCTGCGCAGCCATGAGCCGCTGGCCGAAGACCAGATCCGCGCCGTGGCGCCCTCGGTATTCGCCGACGGCAAGCACGCCAGCCGCTCCGAGCGCTACACCTACATCCCGACCATCGAGGTGCTGCGCGGCCTGAAGCGCGAAGGCTTCGAGCCGTACATGGCGGCGCAGGGCCACAGCCGCAAGGAAGACCGGCGTGCGTTCACCAAGCACATGCTGCGGCTGCGCCATGCCGGCCAGGTCCAGGCAACGCAGACCCGGGCGCGCGACACCGTCAACGAGATCATCCTCATCAACAGCCACGACGGCGGCAGTTCGTACCAGATGCTCGCCGGGATGTTCCGCTTCGTTTGCTGCAACGGCCTGGTCGTCGGCGACGTGGTCGACGACATCCGCATCCCGCACAAGGGCGACGTGCGTGGCGAGGTCATCGAAGGCGCGTTCCGGGTGCTCGAGGAGTTCGACGAGGTCGACGAGCACACCGAGGCGATGAAGGCGCTGCCGCTGGAGCATGGCGAAGAGATCGCGTTCGCGACCGCGGCGCTGGCGCTGCGCTTCGGTGAGCGCGCGCTGGAGGATGGCGGCCACGCGCCGGCGCCGGTGACGGCCGAGCAGCTGATCGAGGCGCGCCGTCCCGAAGACCTGGGCCACAACCTGTGGACCACCTTCCAGCGTGTGCAAGAGAACGTCATCCAGGGCGGGCAGCCGGGCCGCAGCCCGCGGGGCCGCCGGGTGGCGACGCGGCCGGTGGGCAGCATCGACCGGGGCGTGAGCCTGAACCGCGCGCTCTGGATGCTGGCCGAGGAGATGCGGCGACTGAAGGCCTGATGCCAGGCCGGCCGGCGGGCTTGTGTCCGCCGGCCACGCGCCGGATGGCAGGCGACGAATCATGCCTCCAAGTCGTCGCCCCCGGCGCGCCACGCAGAGCGGACCATTGTGGCGGGCGCCGGCGCCCGCTCTTCGCGAAAGGAGCCCACCATGAGAGTCGACGTCAACCGTGCCGAGTCCGACCTCGACGACAGCCGCTCGAGCGAAGCGACGCAGGCCGGCGCGCAGGCGTTCTTGCGGCTGCTGAACCTGGCCGAGCAGCGCGACTCGGGCCAGATCGCCCGGGTCGCGCGCTTCCTGGCCAGCCTGTACAACGGCCAGGCATTTCCGCTGGACCCGTATGACCTGCGGGCCGTGGATGTCGCGATCAGCGACGACATGCTGTGCTGCCTGGACGCCTTGCGGTGGGGTCGAGCCGACCTGCACACGCTGGGCAATGCGCGCATGCTGGCCGTGATCGAGCGCTGGGGCCTGCGGTGGCCTGCCGACGCGTGAACACCGTGGGGCCCTTCAACGGCGACGCCGGGCGGCTGACTGTCGAGCGTTCGCCCTGGGGGCCGGCGTCGGTGAGCGCGACCCGACCTTGGGCCTTCGAGGCCGCGCGGTCGGGACCAGCGCGCGGGCTGGCCAAAGAGCGGGGCTTTGCCGAGGCCGGCGGCGCAGAGGAAAGCCCGCGGCGCTACACTGCATCGCAGTTGCAACGCATCAAAGGGCCCGCCATGAAGACCGCCACCTTGCCGTCGCTGCGTGTCGAGCCCGAGCTGCGCGCGGCCGCCGAGAGCGTGCTGGTGGAAGGCGAGTCCTTGTCGGGCTTCATCGAGGCGTCGGTGCGCGAGAGCATCGAACGCCGGCGCGTGCGTGCCGAATTCATCGTCCGCGGCCTGGCGGCACGCGAGGAGGCACGGCTCAGCGGCGACTACGTCGACGCCGACCAGGTGCTCGAGAAGCTGCAGCGCAAGCTGGACGCGGCCCGGGCGCGGGCGGTGCCGGCGAAGTGAGATTTCGGGTCCGGCTGACCCGTGCGGCCGAGGCCGATCTCGAGCGGCTCTATGACTTCGTCCTCGAGCGTGAACTGCAGCGCGGCGCGGGGACGCTCGATCTGGCCGACCAGGCGCTGGCCGCCCTGCGGGCCGGCATCGCGACGCTCAAGACGTCGCCGTTCACCTGCCGCAAGGCTTCATCCGGTGCCTTCCTGCGCGAGCTGGTGGTGAGCTTCGGGCACTCGGGCTATGTCGTGCTCTTCGAGGTCGAGGACGCGTCCACGGTGACGGTGCTGGCAGTGCGGCACCAGCTCGAGGACGACTTCCACTGAGCGTGCTCGCTCCGACGCGCCGGACCAGATTTCCTGTTTGCTGCGGCCGCTTGCCGCCCTGCCTACTATCGGGCCATGTGCAATCGCTATGTCTCACCCGAGGCCGGTGACATGGAGCGTTACTGGCACGTCGGTGCCAGGCAGCCCTGGCGCGGCGCCGAGGTGTTCCCGCGCGCGCAGGGGCCATTCATCCGGGCTGCACCTGAGGCGGCCGAACCGCATCGGGAACTGGTGATCGGGCAGTGGGGCCTGGTGCCGTGGTTCGCGAAGACCGCGAAGCTGACCTTCTCGACGAACAATGCGCGCTTCGAGGAACTGGCGCAGAAGGCGTCGTTCAAAGACTCCTGGGCGAAGGGGCGCCGCTGCATCATCCCGGCGAACTCGTTCGACGAACCGAACTGGGAGAGCGGCAAGAACATCTGGTGGCGCTTCCGGCGCGTGGATGGCTCACCTTGGGGCCTTGCCGGGCTGTGGAACACCTGGGTGGACCGGACGACGGGCGAGGTGGTCGAGAGCTACACGATGCTGACGCTCAACGCCGACGCCTGCGCGCTGATGTCGCGTATGCACAAGCCCGACCCGAAGCTGCCCGCGGACCAGCAGGACAAACGCTCCGTCGTGCCGATCGAGTTCGGGGACGTCGACGAATGGCTGTTTGGCACGCCGCGCGACGCTGCCGCACTGGTGCGCCTCAGCGCGCCGGAGTCATTCGACGCCAGGCCCGCCGCTTAGGGTCGCCGGGACGATCGCTCGCCTTGCGGTCCGCGGCCAGCCATCTCTGCAGCGATGGCTACTGTCCCGGCGGATCGCAGCTTCGCGCCGCCATCGGTCCGCGTCTTCGCCCTTGCGGGGGGTTTACGGCGGGCTCCTGGCTGGATAACCAGTAGAGTCCTGCGGTGCCGCTCGCTGCTCTCGTTCTCTCGTGCCTGGTCGTTGGGATCTCCGACGGGGACACGCTCACCGCCCGTTGCGACAACGCCGCCGACCCGGCGCAGCAGACCGTCCGCGTCCGCCTGGCCGAGATCGATGCGCCTGAGAGCCGACAGGCCTTCGGCACACGCTCGCGCCAAAACCTGGCGCTGCTGTGCTTCGGACAGCCGGCGCTGGTCGCGCCGCTCGTCGGCTCAGCCGGCCGGGATCGCTACGGTCGGCTCGTGGCCCGCGTGACCTGCAGCGGCGTCGATGCCAATGCGGCGCAGGTCCGCAGCGGCATGGCGTGGGTCTACCGCGCCTATGCGCGCGACTTGTCCCTGCTGGACCTCGAGGCCGATGCGCGAATCCGCGCGGTCGGACTGTGGGCCGACTCCCGCCCGACGCCCCCTTGGGAGTGGCGCGCCGATCGCCGCACGCCCCGGCACGGGTCGTAGCGGCCTTGTCGGCGGCCGCAGATCAGCCGGAGGCCCCGGCTCGTCGTCGCTGCCGACTTCGCGGATCCAGAACGCGCAGCCGTCGGCTGCCATCGAACGAACGTGGATGCCGGCGGAACGGACGCACACCGCCGCGCTGCCGCCGCCGCACATCCGAGCGAAGTGCTGGCAGTGCCAGCAGGGATGCCGCTCCGCGGCCCAAGGGTTGAACTCCGCCATTCAGGGAGCATGCCCGCGCCGGGGCTCACGACGTGAGCCCGTTGCGAGCGGCCTGGCCCAGCGGGATCACCAGCGGGCGCGGCAGTTGGGCAACCGGTACGGCTGCGGCCACCAGGGGCTCGTCGTCTGCGTCGGCTGCCGGCATCGACGGCTCTTGTCTTGGTCCGGGAGATGTGTTCCGGGACACGCTCAACGATGGCCGTCGGCGATCCCCAGGAGGTGGGCAAGGAGGCGTTGCGCCTCCTCTTGGGGCAGATCGAGGCGCTGGCACCAGCGTTCATCGCCGGCATGTCGAGAGGCCACCTGTGTGCATGATGTCCCCAGCCGCCGAGGGCGACCGGTCGACTGCCGCCGGCGGATCGGTACGCACCTGGTGACGCGTCCGAGTGCCCGACAACGCGCCGTCGCTCAGTGAACAAGGAAGCGCAGCACGAGAACCGTGGTGCCGAGCGACGAGACGATGCCGGCGACGGCGCCCAACGCAACCTGCAGAACGTAGTTGGCGGTCTGCTCACGGCCGAGGCTCCGGAGCTGGGCGGCCACCCCGTTCAGAGCAGGCGCTAATTCCTGCGCGACAACGGTCTTCGAGGCCTTGACCATCGCGCGAGTCTGTTCCTCGATCACCTGACGTCGGGCTTCGTCGGCCGATCGGATCATGAACTCGGCCATGCGCCGCTGCGCGGTAGCCCCGAGGGCTTCGATGCTGGTCTTCACCGAACCGACAGTGGACGTCAAGGTCTGTGCTGCGTCGAGCATGGCGCTCCGGGTGTCCTCGACCAGCGGTGGCAGAGCTTCGACGCGCCGGATCAACTCCAGCGCCTCGCCGAGCACGTCAGCCAGCAGCGCCTCGCGGACAGTCTTGGGGCCTTCCATCACAGGCTCCTCGCCATGGGCGCGATTGCCGGGGCGGTGGCACCCAGCTGAAGCGCGGCGAAGCAGGCGTCCAGCCGCGGCACGACGCCGGCGGCCAAGCGCCGGATGGCGAGCTTGCGGGCGATCACGTAGCGCTCGGCGCTGTCGGCCGCGCGCGCGATGAGCGCCCTGTAATCCGTGGTGTCGCTCGCCAGCGAGACCAGGTCCGTGCCGCCGGCGAGCTGGAAGACCTCGTTCGCGCCGATGTGGCACGCCGGGTTCGCGACCGCGATTGGATGGCGGGCCAGGAAGTCCAGCAGGCGGTCGAACACCTCGTCGAACTTAATGTCGTCATCCAGCATGTTGAACACGAGCCGCAGACGATGGGGCGGGATTCCGAGCTGCGCCAGATGCACCAGGGTTGTGACGGTGTCCTTCTGCGGCTTCTGCGCGGCGACGGTGGGGACGACGAAGCAGTCGAAGTCCTCATGGCTGCCCTCGTAGCGGCGCATCAGGGCGAGCAAGTCCTCGACGTTGCTGGCGCCGATGTCGACGATCGCGTCGTCGATGGTCTGCAGGTGCTCCTGCAACTGCCCGAACTGGCGGCCCCGCAGCGCGTCGGCCGCCTCTCCATCCTCTGCATTGATGCTCTCGACGGCAATGAGCTGCGCGCCGGGGATTCGTGGCGCCAGGAGATGGCGGGCGATCGTCGTCTTGCCGACGTTCCCCGAGAAGCTGATGACGGCTACTTTCATTTGGCACTCCGGCTGCGGTAGAGCGGGTTGGACATCTGGGCGCCGCCGAACACTTCGTCGGCAACGTCCTTCGGGCTGCTGGTGGGAACGATCGACGGCGTCCGCTGGGGCAGCGTCGGCGGTGGCGTGGCAGCAGGTTCTGGCTGTGAGTCGCGCCGCGGGCGCCAGGCGAGCTCGCGCTGCACGGTGCTCTTGCTCACGACAACCCCTTCATCGGCCAGCGCCTCGCGGATCGCTTCCAGCGTGTAGCCCTCGGCGTAAAGCCGCCGGATGTCGTTCGCATAAGCCCGCGCCTTGCGAGAAAGGCGACCGGGCGGTCGTTTCGGGGTCAGGGCCATGACGCTTCTCCTGTCTGCGATCCATTGTTGGCCCGGTCGCAGCTCAAAAGTCCGACGATTTCGGACCCAGATTCGTCGCGTCACTGCAGTAGGACGGCTTGGAATCTGCCGGGACAAGTTATTTCGGGATTACCCCAGACGCGCTGGAAGTAACCGGAGTTGACCCGCTGTGTAATTGCTCGCTGCCCGGATTCGGCGTCGTCCGGGTCACGCCAGTAGCCCGGTCGGCGTCGGCTATGGAGCGCTGTCGACGGCCATGACCCGTCGTCGACCCGTCAAGGAGGAGAAGGACCGTATACGCAACGCCGTACCCGCTCGCGCCCCGGTCTCGAATCGGCCTTGAAGAATCGGCATGACGCCTACGACTCGACCATTAACGCTCTTGAACTGCTCGCGTCTCATCAGTGCAGGCGCTCTCTCGATTGGCGACGAATCGAAGGCCAAAATCGTCGCATTTATAGGCCTCTGAATGGCCAATACTCCAATCCAAGATGAGTGCAGGATAGGCGGCTTGCCGCCGATTTCACAAAACGCGTATTGGCCTCCTGGCGTCGGCAATGAGCAATTCTTCCCACGACTTCGTCAGCGTCGACATGCGCGGTTTGAAAGCCGCGCTGGTCGAGCGCGCGGCGCGCGATCGGGTCACCGTGTCGGCTGTCGTGCGGGCCGCGGTCGAGCGCCACCTGGGCCCTGACGCTGCGGCCACGGGGCCAGGCAAGCCGGTCATCGCTGCCGCTCGCCAGCCGGTCAAGGTCTCCATCCGGCTGACGGCCGGCGAAGCAGCCAGCCTGGCCGACGGCGCGCGGCGCGCCGGTGTCTCGCGTGGCGCGTACCTGGCCGCGTTGGCGTTGGCACCGGCCGGAGCCGTCCGCGGGGTCGACGGCGCCGCGGCGCTCACCGCCTCATGCGCTCAACTGGCGACGCTGGCGCGCGACCTCCGGCAGCTCCGGCTGCTGCTCGCACACGGATCGGTGGAGGCGTCGCAGGCCTACCGGCAGCGGCTGGACGACGTCGAGCGCCTCGTGCGCCAACACCTCGAGATCTCGGCCGACCTGCTGGCCGAGTTGAGGCCACTGCGGCGTGAGCGCCGCGACACCCCGCAAGGAGCATCCCATGGCTCGTGATCCCGCGATCGACGCCGTCCTCGTACAGTGGGGCGACCGGCTGTTCTATCCCGGCAACCGCATCGTGCGCGACTCGACGCCGAGGCTCAAGCAGCGGCCGGAGTCACTGGCCAAGCGCTCCGACGCCATTCGCGCGCGCATCGATGCGACGTTCGTGCGCCGGGCGCCGCAGGTCATGGTCAAGGTGACAGGGGGCGGCAGCGGCATGAAGGCGATCGCCGCGCACTTTCGCTACATCAGCAAGGGCGGCCGGCTCGTCATCGAGGATCAGGACGGCACCGAGCTCAAGGGTAGTGGCGCGGTCGCCGAGATCGCCGAGGAGTGGCGCGTCAGCGGCTCGCGGATCGAGGACGTCGGCCCCCGGCGCGAGGCGTTCAACATCATGCTGTCTATGCCGCGCGGCAAGGCCGAGCCGCACCTGGTGCTGCGCGCCGCGCGCGACTTCGCGAAGAAGGAACTGGCCGGGCACAAGTACGTGATGGTGCTGCACGACCACCAGGCGAACCCGCACGTGCACTTGAGCGTCCGCGCGGAAGGGATCGACGGCCGACGGCTGAACCCGCGCAAGGCCGACCTGCACCGCTGGCGGGAGACCTTCGCCGAACAGCTCAGGCAGTGGGGCGTGGAGGCCGAAGCAACGCGGCAAGGCACACGAGGCGTGAGCCGCCGCTACGACGCGCTGTGGCAGCAGAAGGCGAGGGCGGAAGGGCGTCTGACGCGCGAGACGCGTGGGCCGAAATCGGGCGATTCCGCGCAACGCACGCTGCGCGAAAGCCACGAGGCCTGGTCCACGGTGGCGGCCGCGCTCCGGAGGTCAGCAGATCCCGGCGACCAGCGGCTTGCAAGGGGAGTGCAGGCGCATCTGGAGTCGCTCGCGCGTCAGGGCGCTCAGCGGCAGACGCCCCCGCGCGGGATGTCTCGTGAGGGCCGCTGATTGCTCGGGCCGTGCGCCTTCGTAGGACAGAACGCTTTGTCGGCCCGACACGGGACTCCGGATCCCGACTCTTCTGAAAGCGCGGCGTTCTGATGCATGTGCGCCACTTTGCTCGGGAGGCTGCGCCAGCGCGGCGTTGCTTGCCTAGGAGACATCGGCGGAGGAGTCGATGGCGCTGGCGGCGAAGAACCTCCCACGAGCCGACCGAGCGGTCACGGCGTCGCGGAAGCACACGGCTTTGGCGCGCTCAGTCATCCAGTAGCCCCGGACGATGTGCGGAACGTACGCAAGCTCTATCTGGACGGGGCTCGCGGGCCTACTTCAACGCGGATGAATCTCCAGGCGTACCACCCCGTCGTGCGGGATCGTCTTGACACCGAACGGCCGCAGTCGTGCGGCGACGGTGACTCGTGCGCTCGCCGGAACCGTCGCCGCGATCTCGCGCGCGCCGCCTTCAAGTTCATGCTCGGAGACCTCGGCCCCCGCTTCACGCAGCAGCGCGAGGAGGCTCGCAGTCGTCCCGGCGACGTCATTCACCTGAAGCTGCATGGCCGGTTCGGCGCCGCGCAGCTGCTCGCCGTCGAGTTCGCGCGATGGCGGCTCGTAGAGGACCAGAACGCCTAGCACGACGACCGCGGCGGCTGCAAGCGGCCCGCGCAGGATCCGCCCGAAGCGCCCACGCTTGCTGTCGAGCAGATGCTCGCGTTCCAGTCGAGCGAGCACCCGGCGCAGCGAGAAGTCGTCGCCTTCGTCGCCGGCGTTGTCAGCGTCGTACTGGCGGCGCACAGCGGCGGCCAGGTCGCTTGCCTCGGCAATCGTTTGCTCGGAAGTGTCGGGCCGTGGCCGTCCCCGCAACGCCTCGAGCCACGCGTCGTCGTCCGGGCCGGCGCTCATGGTGCATCCAGCGCGTAGCAGTGGCCAATGAAACTCCACAGCCGCTTGCGACACTGCGACAGGTACTCTCGGGCGGCGCCCGGTGCGCTTGCGCGGTATTGCGCGAGCTCGTTGACTCCCCAGCCGTCGAGCACAATGCGCTCCAGCACGTGCGCCGCTTCTGCGAAGCGCGCTGCGAACGACGCCAGACCTCGGGCGACGCAGTCGGCGTCGGCGGGATCACCCGAAGCCGATCGGGCCTGTTCCAGCGGGTGGCCCGACGCCGTTTCGTCGCCGGCGTCGAGCGAGACGGTGGCGCGATCACCTCGCTCGGATCGCAGGCTGCCGACAAGCGTGTTGCGGGCGACGGCCCACAACCAGGCCTCCAGCGACCCCTCTCCGCTCCAGTCGTCGATGCCGCGCAGCACCTTCACGAAGGTCTCCTGCAGCAAGTCCTCGGCCTGTGCCGGGCCGGCGCCGTGGCGGCGGAAGTAGCCCTTGAACTTGCGACCGTAGCGTCGGTAAAGGTCGCCGACCGCGCAGCGGCGCGCTGCCCCGCCCGCCCGGATCTGCGCGACGAGCGCCGAGGCGGGCGGAGGATCCGGGCGAACGGGCGGCCGCATTTCCATCGGTGCAGAGTGCGGGGTTGTTGCGGGTGCTTAACGCGAACGCGTGCGGTGCCCGCGGCCGCCTATGCTCGCCCGCCCAGCGCGTCCTGCCTAGCGTGGAACGCCGGCCGCGAACCCCTAGTTTATGGCTCGCGGCAGCGCGCTCAGCGTCAAGTGGTATTCGCATACCACCCACCCACGACCGCTGAAGTGTCCATGCGGGCTGCGGGCGTGCGCTTGCAGCGTGAACGTGCGCGGCTGCGTGATGCCATATCCGGGAACGACTTCGACGAAGTCGCTCCAGTCGTAGCGGCATTCGTGTTCGCTGCCGTTTTCGCTGGTCTTGCCGCCGGCCAGCCCCTTCGGCCCGTCCTTGATGAACACGAAGCCCTCCGGCGCGGTGATGACCGTGGGCGCGCTGTCGCAGTCATGGCGCACGCCGTCGCCTCCGGTGGCATCGGTCGTGCATTGGGCAGTCACCCTCTGCACCGCTTGTGCGGGCCCCTGGGCAGCGACGTGTGACGACGCGACGGCCAGCGCCGTGACGAGCGCGAATGAGAACGCCTTGTTCATGTTGATTGCTCCTGTCAGACTGCGGACGCGCGATAGCGGATGGGCGGGCAGCGCTCAACGCGACAGTTCCGGAAGCGGAATCGTCACGGTGACCCCGTAGCTCGTGTCCGACTGGCTGCCTCGCGTGCCGTCCGGAATGAAGTTGCCGCTGCCATCCTGGGACACGCCGCCGGTCACGGTCGTCGTTGCGGACGGACCGACCTTGACGCCACCGGAGGTCGTATAGAGATCGAGCGCGGTGCTCTGCCGAGCGGTTTCGGCGCCGACATCGCCCTGACGGCTTTCGGTGGTCGAAAGCTCGATTTCGGCTTGCGCGAGGCTCGCCGCACCGGACACGGCGAGCAACGACACGCAACGGATGAAGAAGTTGGGGTTCATTTGCTAATCTCCGATTGACTGCCCGCTCGGCGGGCGATCGATTTGCAGGTCTCGCCGCCTCCGGGATGGGTTCGGTCCGAGGCCTGCCCGGGTTACGACGCAGGCAGTGGCCGTTTGTCAGGACGGCCGATGTGTTTTTTTGTCGGCGAGTCGCCGCGTGGGAGTCCAGATGCGACGGTCATCCGCGTTCCGACGGTTTCGGCTTGCGGCGCTGGTCCTGTGTTGCGCCGTGGCGGGGGCGGCCGACAAAACCGAGGCGGGATTGCGCGCCGCCGAGGACGGTGCCGGGCAAGGGCTTCACGCCGACGGCGCCACGCCCGCGGAGCCGCTGCTGCTGTTGGCCTCGTGGCTGGCTGCGCGCGATCGACACGCCGAGGCGGTTCCGTTCTGGCGGCGCGCCGTCATCTTGCTGGAGCCGGGGGGCGGGGTCGCATGGGCCGAGGCTTTGGGAGCCCTGGCCGAGAGCCTCGCATTCACCGGCGAGTACGACGAGGCCCGCGCGCTGGCCCAACGCAGCGTCGACCAATTGACGGCCGATGCGCCAGACAGTCCCGAGTTGGCACAGGCGCAGTACCGCCTGGGAGAGATCATGCAGGAACTCGGAGACGGCAGCAGGGCGCAGTCGCTGTTCGATGCCGCTCTAGCGCTGCAGCAGCGCGTCCTCGGAGAGCACGCGCCCCAGTCTGGCGTGACGCTGACCGCGCGCGGCTGGTCGCGCCTGCAACAGGGTGACGTGCCGGGCGCGATGTCCGACTACCGCCGTGCGCACGCGCTGCTTGAAGCGGCGGGTGCGCTCTGGCGGGCCGATCTGGCGCGTGTCGTCAACGACATCGGGGTCGTGCACGAGAACCTGGGCGACTATCGCGGTGCGGTGCCGTTCAGCGAGCAGGCGCTGGCACTTCGCGAAGAGGCTGTCGGTCCCGATTCCGCATCGGTGGCGCAGAGCCTGAACAACTTGGCGGGTCTGTATGAGGCGCTGGGAGAATACGATCGGGCCATCACGCTCTACTCGCGGTCCCTAGCGATCAACGAGCGACTACGCGGGCCCGAGCATCCCGAGGTCGCCTCGGTCCTGCAGAACTTCGCGCTCGTCCATTACCGACGCGGCGACTATTCTGAAGCCCTGTCAATGGCCGAAAAAGCGCTGGCCATCGACGAGCGCGCCTTCGGCGCGCGACATCACCACGTGGCAATGGATCTTGGAACCGTCGCAGCCATTCACCGCGAACTCGGCGACTACGGCGCCGCGCTGCAGCGCGCCGAGCGGGCGTGGGAGCTGCTGCGCGAACACCACGGAGAGCGGCATCGGCGTGTCGCCATCGCGCTGAACAACGTCGCCAGTTTGCAGGTGCTGCTCGGACGGAACGAAGAGGCGCGCCGCGGCTACGAGCGATCGCTTGCGGTGAAGCGCGCCGTGCTCGGAACTGGTGACCCGTCGCTGGCCGTGACCCTCACCGGCATTGCCCACATCGACCTCGACGCTGGTGCGCTCGCCTCTGCCCAGACGGGCCTCGAGGAGGCGCTGCAGATTCGCCAGGAAGCGCTCGGCCCCGAGCATCCGGACGTTTCCGAAAGCCTCACGAACCTGGCCCGGCTGCACCTGCGACAGCACACGCCTGAAAAGGCGCTTCCACTGCTGTTGAGAGCCGAGCGGATTGCGGTGGCTGCCGGTGCGGCGCCGCAGCAGTGGCGCGCGGAGGCCGGTTTGTTCGAAGCCTACGATGCCATCCGTGACCCGGAACTGGCGATCTTCTGGGGCAAGCAGGCCGTCAACGGGCTCCAGGAGGCACGTGGCCGTATCGGCGTTCTCCCCGCCGAACTGCGGCGCGGTTTTCTAAACAGCAAGCGCGGCACCTACGCCGCGCTCGCCGACCGGCTGGTCGCCGCGGGCCGCCTCGTCGAGGCCCAGGAAGTGCTCGGCATGCTGAAAGACGACGAACTGAACGACTTCACGGTTCGGGCGGCGAGCAGCCCGCATGGTGCGGCGCGGGCGAGTTACGTCGGACCGGCTGAAACGGCGGCCCGCCAGCGATGGCAGGCCATCGCCAGCCAGGTGGCAGCGCTCGGTCGCGACGCCGGAGACTTGAATCGCAAAACGCCGCTCGGGTTGACGCCGGAGGAACACGCCCAGCTTCGACGCATCGAGCAGGATCTGATCATCGCGAACCGGGAGTTCGACAGGTTCCTCGCGGATCTGTCCCGGGAGTTCGCTGCGGCCGGGCCCGCGCGCGCCGAGGACCTGGGCGCCCGTCAACTGCGTAATCTGGTCGTGCTGCAGGACGTCCTCTCAAAGCTCGGCCGCGACACGGCGTTGCTGCACTATGTCGTTTCGGATCGACGCGTCGCGATCATTGTCACCACGGCCGACGTTCAGATCGCCCGCGAGTCCCTGGTGCCGGCCGCGGAAATCAACCGGCAGGTGCAGCGCTTTCGCGAGTCGGTGGCGTCGCGTGGCGATGTGCTGCCGGTGGCCAGGCAGTTGTATCGCGTGCTGTTTGCGCCGGTGGAGGACGACCTTCGCCAGGCAGGCATCCGCATGTTGATGCTTTCGCTCGACGGCACGCTGCGCTACCTGCCGTTCGCCGCGCTGCATGACGGCGAACACTGGCTGGCCGAACGTTTCGCGCTGGCGCTCTACACCGAGGCGGCGCGGACACGGCTCGAGCGTGAACCGACGCGGGCCTGGACGGTGACCGGCCTGGGCGTCGCGCGTTCATTACCCGGTTTCGCACCACTGCCGACGGTGCGCGAGGAGTTGCGGGCCGTTCGCAGGGCGATTCCGCAGGGAGAGGTTTTCCTCGACGAACAGTTCACGACCGAGCGCTTGCGGGAGGCGCTGGCACGCTCGCGCACGGTGCTGCACGTCGCCAGCCACTTCCAGTTCCGGCCGGGAACGTATGTCAACTCGTTCTTGCTTCTCGGCGACGGAACGCGTCTGTCACTGCAGAACATCCGGGAACAACGGCTGCGATTCTCGAATACGCAACTGCTGACACTGAGTGCCTGTGATACCGGGATGGGTGGGGGCCGTGACGAGACGGGGGCCGAGGTCGAGGGCTTCGGTGTGCTGGCCCAGCAGCAAGGAGCGGCATCGGTGCTCGCGACGCTCTGGCCGGTGGCCGACCTGAGCACCGCTCGCTTCATGGAACGGCTATACAAGGTCAGGACCGCGGACTCTCGGATGACGATGGCGCAGGCATTGCAGCGCACGCAGCTCGATTTTGCCGGATTCGGACGCGTGACCAGCGCCGACGATTCGCGCAGCGAGCGTCGTTGGGCACATCCCTTTTATTGGGCGCCATACGTGCTGATGGGTAGTTGGCGTTAGCCGTTCCGGCGGCTGTCTTCAGCGTGGATCCGCGACATTGCCGCCGACCGCCTACGCCAAGTTATTGATATGTCAGAAGATTGGTCGCGATTTCTTTCGTCGTGCAGTTGCCGTCGGCGATGCGGCCGGTGTTAGGACGCCGTGAAGAACATCGAAGCCCTGATCGAAGACGGCGGCGACATCACGTTGGGCCGGCTCAGTGTGATCGACTGCGCTGCGACGGCGTCCACCGGGCACAACGTCGCAGCGATGCTCGTGCGCCGCGATGGCGAGACCCTCACGGCCCTGCTCAAGCGCCTCGACCGGGCCATCGGCCACTTCTACGACACCGACGAGCCCGTCGACGAGATCAATCCTCCCGCCGAACGCTGAACTCGTCGTCAAGACGGCTGCGCTGGACGCTCACGGCGCACCCGCAGCGCCAAGATGTCCTTGACCTTGAACGGCGCCTTTTGCCCGACGATCTTGCCCTTGTTCCACGGCTCGCGATGATCGACGGTGGCGTTGGCTTCCATGATGGGCTCCCATCAAGTTGTGGGCCAGCGAAGATCCGCCTACGACCTCTGGATGTCGTTGCACCTGCGCAAGAGCGTGAGGCCGACGGAGTCAGCGACGTGCCGCCCGGCGACTGGCCGCTTTCGGGTGCGCTTGGCTACAGGCGGTCCCGGCCACAACCCGTCATCCGTCTGATGGCCGGATAGCCGACGATCGGTTGATCTGGGTGAATCCCGGGTCAATCCAGCTGCGGCGCCCGGAACACTGGAAAGTCGCTGTGTAGCACCGTGCAGTAACGTTCCAGCAGGGCTGGCCACCATCGACGCGTGGTCATCGCCCGGTCTAACAAAGGCTCGCACGTCGTGGGTGTCCGTGGGCTCCCAGCGAATCGCACCGCCGGGCGGGCAGCGCTATGGGGTACTGCGGATTCTTCGACAATCGGCGCCGCAACGAGATGCAGTTCAGCGTGGGCGGGCGGGCTTCACCGGAAACCGCTTGCTCACCGCACAGCCTCTGGCCGCTCTTGAGTCAGGGATTTGTCGAATTGTGGGAACAGCACCTCGTTCTCCAACCGAATGTGCGCCTGCAAGTCCTCGGCGAACTGCCTCGTCGCAGTGCATAGCTGATCCCAGGTGCGGCACGCATTGCCGGGCGGCGCAGCTTGATGAGTCAAGGCCATCAACTGCGTGAGCCTGCGAGCATGTTCCTCATGTTCGGACATCATGACGCAGATCGGGTGGATCACGAACGCACTGCCGCCCCGCGCCAGCATCGGAAAGAGGATGGTCTCCTCCTTCTCCATGTGTTCAAGCAGTTCACTGTGCACCGACTTCAGTAGATCGGTCATCCCCCGCAGCGCGTCAGGGTGGTCCGCGTTCACGGTCTCCACCTTGGCCGCGAGCGAGATCAGCTCTGGAAGCTGCCGACGATGGACTTCGTGAAACCGCGTCAGGATGTGCTCGATCAGCGCTCCCGGCTCGACGCGCAACTGGGGCTCCTCGGCCGGCGCCGTCGTCGTGGGCTCCAATGTGGCAGGCGCTGTGTATCTGGCATCCACCCGGCTGATGTTCTGGTGATGGGCCTGCAGCATGTCGGTCAAGCTGGCGCTTGCTTGTGCGTCGTTGACCAGCGGTATCAAGGCCTGGATCTTGCGGGTTACCCAGGCTTGCCCTCGATTCAGAAACTTCAAACGCTCGTCCAGATCGGCGATAGCCATCGCCTTGCCATGGAACGCACCCGTTGCGCTGGAGGGCGTGGCCCCCAATGACGTGATCGTGCGCATAAGCATGCCGCACCAGCGGACCTCGTCCTTGTGGATGTCGTCCACCAGTGCCGCGAGCGCGGGATCAGCGATCGACCGGCCCGTCTCCATCGCAACGCGGGCGCCGGCACGCTCGGCCTCCAACAGTTCGTTGAGCGCGTCGAGCAACGTTTTGCGTGCCGGGTCCATGGTGGCTGAAGCGGAGTCTGTCTCCGGCAAGGAGGCGGTTGACTGCGGTGGGGTCGAGTTCATGAGGTCGTAGTCGCGGGCGACCATGGGTTGAATGTGGAGGAGGAGTCCGGCGATGCAGGCCTTGCGAAGAGGGGGAACAGCTCCTCGTCCTCTGCGCGGATGTGCAGTGCCAACTCATTGGCCAGGTCGTCGAGGGCTCGAATCAACTGCTGGAGCGTCAGGTCGGTGCCGTGCGCTTCGGTCAGCATGCCAAGCCGCGCGCGCAGGTCGTCCATGGCGTTCTCGTGTGCGACATGTTCGCGATGTAAGTCCTCGATCAGCAGCCCGATCAGGGTGTTGCCACCTTGCTCCATCATCGGAAACAGCCGCATCTCCTCCTTGAACATGTGCTGCTCCAGCGCGTTACCGATGGTGCGCAGTGAAGCGACGACGCCGTCGTCGATACCGCGCGCCTCGACCATCGCGGCCATCGCTTGCAACTGAGGCAGTGCCTGGCGGTGGCCTTCGTGGAACCGCGTCTGGATGCGGTCGATCAGGGCACTGACCTGCCGGGTAGTTTCAGGGGACATGGTGGGTGGAGGCTGTCTATTCGGGTTCAGTCTGGGCGAGCGCACAAGCCATTCGCGTTGACGCAAGTCAACTCCTAACCCAACGGTCCCCGGCGTAGTTCTTCAGAATTATGTCCAGACCCCGCGGCATCGTTCTTCTGCCGCGGGGCGCATAGCCACCGTGCTGATGTTCACGGGCGCCGCGCCGGCGGACAGTCTTGTCAAACCCAAGACGAGTCCGATCCATGGCCGCCACCGCAACTCCAATCCCACGCCAGGCGTGGTCCGTGCTCATCGTCAGCACCATCGCCTTCACCGTGTGCTTCATGGTGTGGATGATGTTCGGCGTCATCGGCATTCCGCTGAAGAAGACGCTGGGACTGAATGCCACGGAGTTCGGTCTGTTGACCGCCACGCCGGTACTGACTGGCTCGCTCATCCGCGTTCCCCTGGGCATCTGGACCGACCGCTACGGCGGCCGCATCGTGATGACACTGCTGATGGCCGTCACCGTGCCGGCCATCTGGCTGATGAGCTACGCCACGGCCTATTGGCACTTCCTGGTCATCGGCCTGTTCGTGGGCCTTGCCGGGGGTTCGTTCTCGGTCGGCACACCCTACGTGGCGCGCTGGTTTCCCAAGAGCCGCCAAGGCATGGCGATGGGCGTGTACGGCGCGGGCAACTCCGGCTCGGCGGTCAACAAGTTCGCCGCGCCGGTGCTGCTGGCCATCGGCGGCTGGACGCTGGTGCCGCAGGTGTATGCCGCGGTGATGCTGGGCACGGTCATCCTGTTCTGGCTGGGCAGCAGCAGTGACCCGAAGCACCTTGTGCCGTCGAATGTGAAGTTCAGCGACCAGCTGAAGATGCTGAAGGATCCGAAGGTTCTGAAGTACTGCCAGTACTACAGCATCGTCTTTGGCGGCTATGTCGCGCTGGCGCTGTGGATGGTGCAGTACTACGTGGGCGAGTTCGGCCTGTCCATCCAGACGGCTGCGCTGCTGGCGGCCTGCTTCAGCCTGCCCGGCGGCGTGCTGCGCGCGGTGGGCGGCATCCTGTCCGACAAGTTCGGCGCGCACCAGGTCACCTGGTGGGTGTTGTGGGTGAGCTGGGTGTGCCTGTTCCTGCTGAGCTACCCGCAGACGGAGATGACCATCACCACCGTCAACGGCCCGCGCAGCTTTCACGTCGGCCTGAATGTCTATGCCTTCACTGCGCTGATGTTCATCCTGGGCATCGCCTGGGCCTTCGGCAAGGCCAGTGTCTTCAAGTACATCGGCAACGACTACCCCGACAACATCGGCACCGTCAGCGGCATCGTGGGCCTGGCCGGTGGCCTGGGCGGCTTCGTGCTGCCGATCATGTTCGGCGCGCTGATGGACCTGACCGGCATCCGGTCCAGCGCCTTCATGTTGATGTACGGCGTGGTCTGGGTCTCGCTGATCTGGATGTACTGGACCGAAGTGCGTAAGACCGAAATGATGGGCACGAACGCACCGGCGTCGCCCTTGTCGCGCAGTTTCGCGCGCTGAAAGCACAAGGAGAAGATGCCATGAGTGCCACCACCACAGGGGGTGCCAAGTCCGCCCCCAACCAGGCTCCCGGCCCCGACATCGCCGACTGGCGTCCGGAAGACGACACCTTCTGGAATGCCACGGGCAAGAAGGTCGCCTACCGCAACCTCTGGATCTCGGTACCCGCGCTGCTGTGCGGCTTCGCGGTCTGGGGCATGTGGGGAATCATCACCGTGCAGATGCTCAACCTGGGCTTTCCTTTCACCCAGGCCGAGTTGTTCACGCTGACGGCCATCGCCGGCATCTCGGGCGCAACGATGCGCATCCCGGCGTCCTTCCTCATCCGCCTGGCGGGCGGCCGCAACACGATCTTCCTGACCACCGCGATGCTGCTGGCCCCGGCCATCGGCACCGGCATCGTGCTCCAGCACAAGGACTGGCCGCTCTGGGCTTTCCAGCTGATGGCGCTGTGGTCGGGCGTGGGCGGCGGCAACTTCGCCAGCTCGATGTCCAACATCAGCACCTTCTTCCCGAAGCGGCTGCAGGGCACGGCACTCGGGCTGAACGCCGGCCTGGGCAATTTCGGCGTGACGACGATGCAGATCGTCATCCCGCTTGTGATGACGGTGGGCCTGTTCGGCGCCTTCGGGGGCGAGCCGATGGTGCTGGTCAAGGACAGCGGCTGGATCTTCGGGAAGATCGCCGCCGGCACCCCCACCTGGGTGCAGAACGCAGGTTTCGCCTGGGTGCTGTCGCTTGTGCCGCTGTCCATTCTGTGCTGGTGGGGCATGAACAACCTGAAGACGGTGTCGCCTGCCACGGGCTCACCGCTGGTGGCGTTCGCCAAGATCACCTACCTGTACACGCTGGCCTTCGTGCCCGCGATCTTCATGCTGTGGCTGTACCTGCCCAAGCCCACCGGCCTGGGGGTGCTGAGCATGTGGGTGGCCATTCCGTTGGACGTCATCCTGGCGTTGCTGGTGATGAAGCTGGCCGCTTTCGGAGAGATGAAAGAGGGCGTGAAGAAACAGTTCGCGATCTTCAGCAACAAGCACACCTGGTCGCTGACCGCGCTGTACATCGTCACCTTCGGCTCGTTCATCGGCTTCTCGATGGCGCTGCCGCTGGCCATCACGGTGATCTTCGGCTTCCAGCACATCCCCGATGCCAACGGCGTGATGCAGCACGCGCTGAAGAACCCGAACGCGCCCTCGGCCCTGACCTATGCCTGGATAGGCCCCTTCATCGGCGCGGCCATCCGTCCCGTGGGCGGCTGGATCTCGGACAAGGTGGGCGGCTCTATCGTCACCCAGATCATCTCGGTGGTGATGGCCGGGGCTTCGGTGGCGGTGGGCTACGTGATGATGCAGGCCTACGGCTCGGCCACGCCTGAACAGTACTTCCCGATGTTCCTGGGCCTGTTCATGCTGCTGTTCCTGGCCAGCGGCATCGGCAACGGCAGCACCTTCCGCACCATCGGCGTCATCTTCGACCGCACGCAGGCTGGCCCGGTGCTGGGCTGGACATCGGCCATCGCCGCCTACGGCGCCTTCATCGCACCGGTGGTCATCGGTGCGCAGATCAAGGCCGGTACGCCGCAATATGCGATGTACGGCTTCGCGATCTTCTATGCCGTCTGTCTGGTGCTGAACTGGTGGTTCTACCTGCGTGGCAA
The DNA here is from genome assembly GCF_016583785.1 of Rubrivivax gelatinosus. Classification (GTDB taxonomy): domain Bacteria; phylum Pseudomonadota; class Gammaproteobacteria; order Burkholderiales; family Burkholderiaceae_C; genus Rubrivivax; species Rubrivivax gelatinosus_B. The sequence goes on from NZ_NRRU01000004.1 coordinate 19,904, forward strand.
TGCCTACGTGAAGAACCCTTGAGTCACGGCGACGCAACCTAACGCCGGCACCCCTTCACGCCATGACCAGCATGACGATCATCCAGCACTGGAACCCCGAGGACCGCAAGTTCTGGGACCTGTCCGGTCGCGCGGTGGCCCGGCGCAACCTGTGGGTGTCGGTCCCTGCGCTGGCCCTGGCGTTTGCCGTGTGGATGCTGTGGTCGGTGGTGGTGGTGCACCTGCCGGCAGCGGGCTTTCGCTACAGCACCAATCAGCTGTTCTGGCTGACGGCGCTGCCCGCCCTGTGTGGCGCCACGCTGCGCATCTTCTACGCCTTCGCGGTGCCGATGATCGGTGGGCGCCGCTTCACCACGCTCGCCACGGCCAGTCTGCTGGTGCCGGCGGTCGGCATCGGCCTGGCGGTACAGGATCCGAACACGCCTTTCGAGTGGATGGTGGTCCTGGCTCTGCTGTGTGGCCTGGGCGGCGGCAACTTCGCCAGCTCGATGGCAAACATCAGCTTCTTCTTCCCGAGTGCCCGCCAAGGTTATGCGCTGGGCCTGAACGCCGGGCTGGGGCACTTGGGGGTCGCGCTGGTTCAGCTGCTGGTCCCACTGGCCATCAGCGCCGGGGTCTTCGGCCTGTTCGCCGGGCCTGCGCAGCAGACGGCTCAGGGGCCTATGTGGCTGCAGAACGCGGGCTTCATCTGGGTGCCACTGATCCTGGCCAGCACGGCAGCGGCCTGGTTCGGCATGGACGACCTGGCCGACACCCACGCCAGCATGGCCGAGCAGGCCGTGATCTTCACGCGCAGGCACAACTGGCTGATGTGCTGGCTTTACCTGGGCACTTTCGGCAGCTTCATCGGATTCTCAGCCAGCTTGCCGATGCTGGCGCAGAGCCAGTTTCAACGGTCCGATGCGTTGCACCTGGTGTGGTTGGGTCCGTTGATCGGCGCCGTACTGCGCCCGTTGGGCGGCTGGATGGCCGACCACTGGGGCGGCGCGCGCGTGACCTTCTGGATCTTCGTGGCGATGGCTCTGGCCGCTTCGGCTGCGCTGTTGTGCCTGCCCGCGACCGACGCCACCGGCCATCCTGGGCAGGGCGGCAATTTCCCCGGCTTCCTGGCTGCCTTCGGTGTGCTCTTCGCTGCATCGGGCATCGGCAACGGCAGCACGTTTCGCATGATCTCCAGCCTCTTTGTGGCCGAACGGGTGCAGCGTGCCGGGGGTCTGCCATCGGACCAGGCGCTCGCGGCCAAGGAAGGCGCGGTCGAGGCGGCCGCAGCCCTCGGCTTTGCGAGCGCCATCGGCGCCTACGGCGGCTTCTTCATTCCCAAGAGCGTGGGCTCTTCACTGGCGATGACGGGCAGCGCATCGGCGGCGCTGGCGACGTTCATCGTGTTCTACCTCTCGTGCATCGCGCTGACCTGGTGGGCCTGCAGCCGCCGCAACGCCCCATACCCCTGCTAGTCCGCACCAGCAGACGACATCTTCCAAGGACGACAACATGAGCCACTTTCTCGACAGACTCACCCACTTCGCGCAGCCCAAGGAGTCCTTCTCCGGCGACCTCGGGCGCACCACCGGTGAAGACCGCACCTGGGAAGACGCCTACCGCAACCGCTGGGCGCACGACAAGATCGTGCGCAGCACCCATGGCGTGAACTGCACCGGCAGCTGCAGCTGGAAGATCTACGTCAAGGGCGGCATCGTCACCTGGGAGACGCAGCAGACCGACTACCCGCGCACGCGCTGGGACATGCCCAACCACGAGCCGCGCGGGTGTGCCCGCGGCGCCAGCTACAGCTGGTACCTGTACAGCGCCAATCGCGTGAAGTACCCGATGGTCCGCGGCCGCCTGCTGGAGCGCTGGCGCGCGGCGATGAAGACGGCGAAGACACCGGTGGACGCCTGGGCCACGATCGTCGAAGACGACGCTGCGCGCCGCGACTACCAGAAGGTACGCGGCATGGGCGGCTTCGTGCGCAGCAGCTGGGACGAGGTCAACCAGATCATCGCGGCGTCGAATGTCTACACGATCAAGAAGCATGGCCCCGACCGTGTGATCGGCTTTTCGCCGATCCCGGCGATGAGCATGGTCAGCTACGCCGCCGGCAGCCGCTACCTGAGCCTGATCGGCGGCGTCTGCATGAGCTTCTACGACTGGTACTGCGACCTGCCGCCGGCCAGCCCGCAGGTTTGGGGCGAGCAGACCGACGTGCCCGAAAGTGCCGATTGGTACAACAGCACCTACATCATGGCCTGGGGCAGCAACGTGCCGCAGACCCGCACGCCCGACGCCCACTTCTTCACCGAGGTGCGCTACAAGGGCGCGAAGACGGTGGCCATCACGCCCGACTACAGCGAAGTGGCCAAGCTGGCCGACATCTGGCTGCACCCCAAGCAGGGCACCGATGCAGCGCTGGCCATGGCGATGGGCCACGTCGCGCTCAACGAGTTCTATTTCAAGCAGCGCAGCCCGTACTTCGACGACTACGCGCGCCGCTACACCGACCTGCCGTTGCTGGTGATGCTCAAGGAGCACACGCTCCCTGACGGCAGCAAGACCCTGGTGCCCGACCGCTACCTGCGCGCGTCGGACTTCAACGGCAAGCTGGGCCAGGAGAACAACCCCGAGTGGAAGACGGTGGCCTTCGACACGAGCGGCCGCGCGGTGCTGCCCAACGGCAGCATCGGCTTCCGTTGGACTCCGGAAGGCGGCGTCGACCAGGGCAAGTGGAATCTCGAGAACAAGGAAGCGCGCCACGGCACCGAGGTGAAGCTGAAGCTCTCCGTCATCGAAGACGGCGAGCAAGCGCATGAGGTGGTGGACATCGGCCTGCCGTACTTCGGCGGCGTGAGCACGCCGCACTTCAAGTCCAACACCCAGAACGGCGAAGTCAACTTCGTCAAGGTTCCGGCCGTGCGCCTGCGCCTGGGCAAGGAGGGCGACCACCGCGAAGCGTTGGTGGCCACCGTGTTCGACCTGCAGGTGGCTCAGTACGGTATCGACCGCGGCCTGGGCAGTGGCGCGAAGAGCTACGACGACGACGCAGCCTACACGCCCGCCTGGGCCGAGAGCATCACCGGCACCCCGCGCGACCAGATCATCACGGTTGCCCGCCAGTTCGCCGAGAACGCGCACAAGACGCATGGCAAGAGCATGGTGATCATCGGCGCGGCGATGAACCACTGGTACCACGCCGACATGAACTACCGCGGCGTCATCAACCTGCTGATGATGTGCGGCTGCATCGGCCAGAGCGGTGGCGGCTGGGCGCATTACGTGGGCCAGGAGAAGCTGCGCCCGCAGACCGGCTGGACGGCGCTGGCCTTCGCGCTGGACTGGATCCGCCCGCCGCGGCAGATGAACAGCACCAGCTTCTTCTACGCCCACACCGACCAGTGGCGCTACGAGAAGCTCGGCATGGAAGAGATCGTGTCACCGCTGGCCGACAAGGCACTGTATGCCGGAAGCATGATCGACTACAACGTGCGCGCCGAACGCATGGGCTGGCTGCCCAGCGCACCGCAGCTCAAGACCAACCCGATGCAGGTGGTGAAGGACGCCAGCGCCGCCGGTATGGACGCCAAGGACTATGTCGTCAAGGCGCTGAAGGACGGCACGCTGCAAATGAGCTGCGAAGACCCGGATGCAAAGCAGAACTGGCCGCGTGTGCTGTTCGTCTGGCGCAGCAACCTGCTGGGCTCGTCGGGCAAGGGCCACGAATACTTCTGCAAGCACCTGCTGGGCACCGAGAACGGCATCCAGGGCAAGGACCTGGGCCAGGACGACGCCAAGCCGACGGAAGTGAAGTGGCACGAGCACGGGCCGGTTGGCAAGCTCGACCTGGTGGTCACGCTCGACTTCCGCATGAGCACCACCTGCCTGTACTCCGACATCGTGTTGCCCACCGCCAGCTGGTACGAGAAGAACGACCTCAACACCAGCGATATGCACCCCTTCATCCACCCGCTGAGCGCGGCCGTGGACCCGGTGTGGCAGAGCCGCAGCGATTGGGAGATCTACAAGGGCTTTGCCAAGACCTTCAGCGAGGTCTGCGTCGGCCACCTGGGTGTCGAGAAAGAGGTGGTGCTGACGCCCATCATGCACGACACCGCCGGTGAACTGGCCCAGCCCTTCGAGGTGAAGGAATGGAAGAAGGGCCAGTGCGAGCTGATCCCCGGCAAGACGGCCCCGCAGATCATGGTGGTGGAGCGCGACTACCCGAACGTGTTCAAGCGCTTCACCGCCCTCGGCCCCTTGATGGACAAGCTGGGAAACGGTGGGAAGGGCATTGGATGGAAGACCGGCACCGAGGTCGAGCAACTCGGCCAGCTGAACGGCAAGACGCTGACGGAAGGCGTGACCAAGGGCATGCCGAAGATCGTGACCGACATCGATGCCTGCGAGGTCATCCTGCAGCTGGCACCCGAGACCAACGGCCACGTGGCGGTGAAGGCCTGGCAGGCGCTGGGCAAGCAGACCGGCCGCGACCACACGCACCTGGCGCTGTACCGCGAGGACGAGAAGATCCGCTACCGCGACGTGCAGGCGCAGCCGCGCAAGATCATCAGCAGCCCCACCTGGAGCGGCATCGAGAGCGAGACCGTTTCGTACAACGCCGGCTACACCAACGTGCACGAGTACATCCCCTGGCGCACCTTGACCGGCCGCCAGCAGTTCTACCTGGACCACCCGTGGGTGATCGCCTTCGGTGAAGGCTTCAGCAGTTACCGCCCGCCGGTGGACCTGAAGACCACGGCCGGTATCTACAACATCAAGCCGAACGGGAACAAGGAGATCCTGCTCAACTTCATCACGCCGCACCAGAAGTGGGGCATCCACAGCACCTACAGCGACAACCTGATGATGCTGACGCTGAACCGCGGCGGCCCGGTGGTGTGGCTGAGCGAAGACGACGCCAAGCGCAGCGGCATCGAGGACAACGACTGGGTCGAGGTCTTCAACATCAACGGCGCCATCGCGGCGCGCGCTGTAGTGAGCCAGCGGGTGAACCCCGGCATGCTGCTGATGTACCACGCGCAGGAAAAGATCATCAATACGCCCGGGTCGCAGATCACCGGCGTGCGCGGCGGCATCCACAACAGCGTGACGCGCATCGTGCTCAAGCCCACCCACATGATCGGCGGCTACGCGCAGTTCAGCTACGGCTTCAACTACTACGGAACCATCGGCACCAACCGCGACGAGTTCGTGGTGGTCCGCAAGATGGCCAAGGTCGACTGGCTCGACACCCCGCTGGGTGATGAACGCGCCGAGATCGTTCAAGCACAAGGAGAAGGCGCATGAAGATCCGCGCGCAAGTCGGCATGGTCCTGAACTTGGACAAGTGCATCGGTTGCCATACCTGCAGCGTGACCTGCAAGAACGTGTGGACCAGCCGCCCCGGCGTCGAGTACGCCTGGTTCAACAACGTCGAGACCAAGCCGGGCATCGGCTACCCCAAGGAATGGGAGAACCAGGACAAGTGGAACGGCGGCTGGATCCGCAAGGCGGACGGCTCCATCGTGCCGCGTCAAGGCGGCAAGTGGCAGTTGCTGATGAAGATCTTCGCCAACCCCAACCTGCCGCAGATCGACGACTACTACGAGCCCTTCACCTTCGACTACGACCACTTGCAGTCGGCGCCCGAGATGCAGCACGCGCCCACCGCGCGGCCACGCAGCCTGATCACCGGCAAGCGCATGGAGAAGATCGTCTGGGGTCCGAACTGGGAAGAGATCCTGGGCGGCGAGTTCAGCAAGCGCAGCAAGGACAAGAACTTCGACGACATCCAGAAGGACATCTACGGCCAGTTCGAGAACACCTTCATGCTGTACCTGCCCAGGCTGTGCGAGCACTGCCTGAACCCGGCTTGCGTCGCGAGCTGTCCGTCAGGGTCCATCTACAAGCGCGAAGAAGACGGCATCGTCCTCATCGACCAGGACAAGTGCCGCGGCTGGCGCATGTGCGTGAGCGGCTGCCCGTACAAGAAGATCTACTACAACTGGAAGAGCGGCAAGGCCGAGAAGTGCATCTTCTGCTACCCGCGAATCGAAGCCGGCCAGCCCACGGTTTGCAGCGAGACCTGCGTGGGCCGCATCCGCTACCTGGGCGTGCTGCTGTACGACGCCGACCGCATCCAGGAAGCCGCCAGCGTCGAACACGACAAGGACCTGTACCAGGCACAGCTCGACATCTTCCTGGACCCGAACGACCCCAAGGTCATCGCGCAGGCCAGGCTGGACGGCATTCCCGACAACTGGATGGACGCGGCACGCAACAGCCCCGTCTACAAGATGGCGGTGGAGTGGAAGGTGGCACTGCCGCTGCACCCCGAATACCGCACGCTGCCAATGGTCTGGTACGTGCCGCCGCTCAGCCCCATCACCGCAGCGGCGAATGCCGGCCACGTGGGCACCAACGGCGAGATCCCGGATGTCAACCAGCTGCGCATCCCCGTCAAGTACCTGGCCAACCTGCTGACGGCCGGTGACACCGCGCCGGTGGTGCGGGCCCTGGAACGCATGCTGGCCATGCGCGCCTACCAGCGCAGCAAGCACGTTGACGGCGAGGCCAACCAGGCCGCCATCGACCAGGTGAAGATGAGCGTGAACGAGGTGGAAGAGATGTACCGCGTGATGGCGATCGCCAACTACGAAGACCGCTTCGTCATCCCGACCACGCACCGCGAGTACGCCGAGAACGCCTTCAACGTGCGCGGCGGTTGCGGCTTCAGCTTCGGCAATGGGTGCAGCGAGGGCACCACCGAGACCAGCCTGTTCGGCAGCGAGAAGAAGCGCACCATCCCCATCAAGGCAGGAGTTTGAGATGAGCTTCTTCAACACCTCACCGACGACCGCCACCAAGACGCTGCGTGTGCTGGCCCACCTGCTGAGCTATCCCGACGCCGAGTTGCGCGCGCACCTGCCCGAACTGAAGGCGGCGCTGCACGACGAGCGCGCGCTCAGCGGCGCGCGCCTGGCCGAACTGGACGCCCTGATCACGCGCCTGTCCCGTCGCCGCCCGCTAGACGTTGAGGCCGATCACGTCGAACTCTTCGACCGCGGCCGCGGCACCGCGCTGCACCTGTTCGAGCACGTGCACGGCGACAGCCGCGACCGTGGCCCGGCCATGGTGGACCTGTGCCAGACCTACGAAGCTGCAGGTCTCTTTCTGGCGCCGGGCGAACTGCCTGACCACCTGACCGTGGTGCTGCAGTACGCATCGACACAGCCCCCGGCGCAGGCCAAGGCTTTCCTGGGCGAGATCGCGCACATCCTGCAGGTGATCTTCAGCGCGCTGTTGCGACGCGAGGCGGCACATGCCTGTGTGCTGGCCGCGCTGCTCGACCTGGCCGGCGAAAAGGCGCAGGCGGTGGCCGTGCCGCCCGAGCCCGAGCTGGATGAAAGCTGGGCCGAACCCATGGCCTTCGATGGCTGTTCCACCCAGGGCCAGGCGCGGCCCGGTCAGCCGCAACCGATTCAGATCGTGCGCGCGCCCGTACGCACCGCCAGCCACGTGATGCCGGGAGCTTCCACATGAACACCCTCCACAACTTCATCTTCAACGTCTACCCGTACATCTGTCTGGCCGTGTTTCTCATGGGCAGCCTGGCCCGCTTCGACCGCGATCAGTACACGTGGAAGAGCGACAGCTCGCAGCTGCTCCGTCAGGGGCAATTGCGCTGGGGCAGCAATCTGTTCCACGCCGGCATCCTGTTCCTCTTTTTCGGCCACCTGTTCGGCCAGCTCACGCCCCACTGGATCTATGAATACCTGATCTCGGCGTCGCAGAAGCAGTTTGTGGCGGTGGTGGCCGGCGGTGTGGCGGGATTGATCTGCTTCATCGGACTGAGCCTGCTCTTGCACCGCCGCATCTTCGACGACCGCATCCGGCTGACCAGCCACCGGACCGACCTGGCCATCCTGATCATTCTGTGGGTGCAGCTGGTGATCGGCCTGTCGACCTTGCCTGCATCGCTGCACCATGTGTCGGACCCGCAGACCATGCTGAGGCTGGCCAACTACCTGCAAGGGCTGGTGCTGTTCAACCCGGACGCAAGCCTGGTGTGGGGCGTGGAGTGGCACTTCCAGGCGCACATGCTGCTGGGCATGACCATCTTTCTGCTCTTCCCCTTCAGTCGCCTGGTGCATGTGTGGAGCGGCTTCGGCACGCTGGCCTATCTGGTGCGGCCGTACCAGATGGTGCGCGCCCGCCGACTGAACGTGCCGGCCAATCAGACCCTGCCCCGTCGCGGCAGCTGAACCTGCTGCCCCCAATCGCTGAAAGCTCAGACCATGAACACGTCTACTTCTGTTCTTCCCCAGGTCAATGGCGTCGTGCTGTCGACCCCCGACGAAGCGCTGACGACCGAGACCCTCAGGCAGCGTGCCTGTGCCGAGTTGCTGCGCCAAGCTGCCGTCGAGGCGGGCCTGCTGGCTGCCGACGATCCGCTGCCCCTTGGTGGCGCCATGACCGAGGCCGCCAGCACCGCCATCGAGGCCCTGCTGGACCGGGAACTGCACATGCCCGAACCGTCGGACGAGGCTTTGCGCCGACACCACGCGGCCCAGCGTGGCCGCTACGCCGTGGGTGAACGTGTGCAGCTGCGCCACGTGCTGTTTGCCGTCACACCGGGGGTGGATGTCAATGCACTGCGCAAACGTGCCGAGGCCTGCCTGTTGGATGTGCGCTGCGCGTCGCCCGGAGGCGAGGACCGCTTCGCCGTAGCGGCGGCTTCCACGTCCAACTGTCCCAGTGGTGCCGATGGCGGTGCCTTGGGCTGGCTGACCACCGACGACTGCGCGCCCGAGTTCGCTCGCGAGATCTTCGGCAAGACCGAGGTCGGCGTGCTGCCACGCCTGGTGCACAGCCGCTTCGGGCTGCATGTGGTGGAGGTGCTGGCGCGCGAACCGGGCCTGGACCCCGCGTTCGAAGCGGTGAAGTCGGCCGTGGCCCAGGGGCTTCGGCAGCAGGCCTTTGCCACCGCGTTGCGTCAGTACCTGCAACTGCTGGCCGGCGCGGCCACGCTGACGGGCGTGGACCTGGAGGCGGCTGAGTCGCCTCTGGTCCAGTAGCTCGGCTTCTGCCCGAAAACCCATGCCCGACGAACTGCTGCAGCGCCTTCAGCGCTTCCAGACGGACGCGTTCCCGCAGCACCGCTCGCACTTCCGGCTGCTGGTCGACGATGGTCAACACCCGATGACGCTGTTCATCGGGTGTAGCGATTCGCGCCTGGTGCCTTACCTGCTGACTGGCGCCGGTCCGGGTGAGTTGTTCCTGGTGCGCAACGTCGGTGCCTTCGTGCCACCGCACGACCAGAGCCAGGGTTTCCATGGCACGGCGGCGGCCATCGAGTTCGCCGTCCTCAACCTGTCAGTCAAACGGATCGTGGTCTGCGGTCACAGCCACTGTGGCGCGATCCGGGCCTTGTATGGCGATGTCTCACCGGCGGCAAAGCACCTCTCGCAGTGGCTGGAACTGGGCCGCGAAGCCGCCTTGCCCGTGGCCGAGCCGGGCCCCGATGTGCTGCGGCGCACCGAGCAACGTGCGGTGGTGCTGCAGCTGGAGCGGCTGATGGACTACCCGATGGTGCGAGAGCGCGTGGAGGCCGGCATACTGGCATTGCACGGCTGGCACTACGTGATCGAAGACGGCGAGGTCCATGTCTTCGACGTTCAGCGCGGCGGCTTCGTGCCGGCGGCACGGGCCGACAACGCGGGCACCGGGCCGTACGTGGCGCACCAACCCGAAGCGCTACAGGATGATGAGTCCACCCGCTTGTGAAGGGTCGACTGTTCGGTCAGCCCAACTGGACGGCCTCGCCCTGATGGTCGAACGGAATCATCCCGCTCAGATTGCCGGACTTCACCGCCTCCACCATTCGGGTGAGTGCGGCCTCCACCTGCGCCGAAGCGGGCGCCTGACTTCCTTGGCCAGACATGGCCGCAGCGAACACCAGGGCCCAGTCCTGACCCATGGACAAGGCTTCCGCCTGCAACGCGGCGAAGTCCTTCAAGTCGGCAGGGTCCTTGTCGACACACATCAGCGGTGCCAACTCGCCGGACTCACCCGCTTCGAAGCGTGCCCGCTGCTCGGCCGTGGCGTCAGGGGGCAGGCTCGCCGCAGCAAACACCATCAAGAGACGCTGCGCGTCGGGTTGCTGCCGAGCGGCAGCCAGCAGATCGTTGAAGTGACTGATTTCCATGGCTGCGAGCTTAGTCGCTTCCACCCGAAAGCCGATCACCATGCCTGAGTTCGTGGTCTGGTATTCGCCCCTCAAGTTGGCCCATATCGGCCTCGTGCTGGTCAGTGGGGCGCTGTTCGCCCTGCGTGGTGCCCTGGTGCTGGCCGGGCAAAACTGGGCGATGGCCAGGCCCTGGCGTCTGCTCAGCTACGGCATCGACACCCTGCTGCTGACGGCCGGTGTCACGCTTTGGATCTTGCTGTCGCTGAATCCGGTCGCCAGCCCCTGGCTGGGGGTCAAGTTGCTGCTGCTGGTGCTGTACATCGTGCTCGGCTCGCTGGCGCTCAAGCGGGCGCGGGCACCGGCAGCGCGCCGTGCCAGCTACGCCGGGGCCTTGATGGTCTACCTGTTCATGGTGTCGGTGGCGAATTCGCACCACCCGCTGGGGTTCTTGCAGGTTTGGCTGACGCATGGCGACTGAAGTCACTCCGAGCCTTGACCAGGTTCGGTCCATTTACAGCCTCCAGTACAGTGCACGCATGCCTCGGTCATGGAGCCTCTCCGCCAAGCTTGGTGCCATCGGGACCACCTTGTTGCTGATGGCGTTTGCCTCGATCGGGCTGACGCTTTGGGTGACCTGGCAGTTGGAAGGAGGTGCGGCTGCTGTCAACGAGGCCGGCCGGATGCGCATGCAGACCTGGCGCATGGCCCAGACGCTGGCCCGCTCGGACGCGCAACAGATCGCAGGGCTGGCGGCGCAGTTCGACCAAAGCGTGAGCGTGCTGCGCACGGGCGACCCGGCACGTCCGCTGCTCGTTCCACACGACGCCCTGTCGCGGCAGGCCTTTGCGGCTGTACAGCGCGACTGGCTGGAGCTCAAGGCCAGTTGGACCGCATTGCCTGGATCGGGTGCCGAGTTGTCAGGGCAGCAGGCCGATGCCTTTGTGGCCCGCATCGACACCTTCGTGTCGGCGATCGAGCACCACCTGGCCCGACTGACGGCCATCCTGAATGCCGTGCAGTTCGTGATGGTGGCGCTGACCATCGGTAGCGCGATTGCCTTGCTGTATTCGGCCTATCTTTTCATCTTCAACCCGCTGTCCCGGTTGCAGGCCGGTTTGGCCCGGGTCGAGGCGGGCGACTTGGGCGCGCGGGTCGATCCAGGCGCCAACGACGAATTCGGCGCGCTCGCGGCCGGTTTCAACCGCATGGCCGAAACCCTGCAGGGCCTGTACCAGAACCTCGAGTCCAAGGTGCAGGAAAAGACCGAGCATCTGGAGGCGCAGCGAGCGCGCCTGGCGGCTTTGTACGAGTCCGCCGCGTTCGTGGCGCGTGCCGAAACCTTGGAGGCGCTGGCGCAGGGCATTGCCAAGCAGGTGCGCCAGGTGGCCCGCGCCGACGCTTCGGCCGTGCGTTGGTCGGACGAGGCCAACCGCAAGTACCTGTTGCTGGCGTCGGATTGTTTGCCGCAAGCCGTGATCGACGAGGAACTGTGCATTCCCACGGGCGACTGCCTGTGTGGCCAGCCCCAGGGCGGCGCCATGACACGGGTGATCCCAATACTGCCGGACGGCCCCGCGTCGCGCCTTGGACACTGCGCCCAAGAAGGCTTCCAGACCGTCATCAGCGTGCCCGTCAGGCTGCACGAGCGAATGGTTGGCGAGCTCAACCTGTTCTACCGCGAACCCAGGGCATTGTCCGACGACGACCGTGCCTTGCTGGAGACCATCGCCAGCCATCTGGCGGGTGCGATCGAGGGCCTGCGTGCAGCAGCCCTGCAACGTGAGACCGCCGTGGCCGAAGAGCGCAGCTTCATCGCGCGGGAACTGCACGATTCCATCGCCCAGAGCCTGGCCTTCCTGAAGATCCAGTTGGGCCTGCTGCGCAGTGACATTAAGAGCACTGATGCAGCCCGAATCGAAAGAACCCTGGGCGAACTCGACGCCGGCGTTCACGAGAGTCTCGGCGACGTGCGTGAACTGCTGGTGCACTTCCGCACCCGCACCAACAGCGAAGACATTGCACCCGCCCTGAAGACCACGCTGCAGAAGTTCGAGCACCAGACCGGCCTGGCCACCCATCTGGACATCGAAGGCGACGGCATGCCGCTGCCGGCCGACGTGCAGGTGCAGGTGCTGCATGTCGTGCAGGAGGCTCTGTCCAACGTGCGCAAGCATGCGCAGGCGAGAGAGGTGTGGGTGGAAGTGCAGCAGACGCCGCAGTGGCGCGTGGAAGTGCGCGACGACGGCTGTGGCTTCGACCCCGATGGCGCCGGCCCCGACGAGACCCATGTGGGGCTGCGCATCATGCGCGAACGGGCGCACAACATCGGCGCGACGGTGGAGGTGGCCTCGGTGCCAGGCTCGGGCACTTGCGTGGTGCTGAAGCTGCCCGAACGTCTGGGGCTGGCCGCATGATCGCCGCACAGCCTATTCGCGTGCTGGTGGTCGACGACCACACGCTGTTCCGCCGTGGACTGATTTCGCTGCTGGCGGGCGACGCCCGCTTTCAGGTGGTGGCCGAGGCCGGCGACGCCAACGAGGCGCATCAGCGGGCTGCGCAAACCCAGCCCGACGTGATCCTGCTGGACAACCACATGCCTGGCGTCAACGGCGTCGACGCGCTGGCCGGGTTCAAGGCATCGTCGCCCCAGGCTCGGGTGCTGATGCTGACCGTCAGCGAGGACGAGCGAGACCTGGCGGCCGCCTTGCGCGGCGGCGCCCGTGGCTACCTGCTCAAGACCATGGACAGCGAAATGCTGGCCTCGGCCATCCAACGCACGATGGCAGGCGAATCGGTCGTCAGCCCCGAGATGACGAGCAAGCTGGTCAATGCCTTCCAGACTGGGCAGGGCACTGCCACACCATCGCCGCCGGCCGTCGATACCGACCCCATCCACAGCCTGTCGCCGCGTGAGCGCGAGATCCTGGCCCTGATCGCCAAGGGCGCCAGCAACAAGGAATTGGCGCGCGAACTGAACATTGCCGAAGCCACGGTGAAGATCCACGTGCAGCACATCCTGCGCAAGCTGAACCTCACCTCGAGGGTGCAGGCGGCGGTGTACCTGGCAGGGCGGCAGGGGTGAACGCCGAGGACGAACTGCTGGACCTGCTCGCGCTGCGTTACTCAGTGGGGCCTAAGTATTTGGCGCCTCCTGGGCCCAGCGCAGAGCAGTGGGCCCGCGCCGCGGACCTGGCCTTGCGTGCGCCTGACCATGGCGGTCTGCGTCCGTTCCGGTTTGTCGTGATCGGTGACCGCCAGCGCGTTGCATTGGCCGGGTTGTTTGCAACGGGTGCTCAGCAACGTGGGCAGACCGCCGAAGAAGTCGAGCGCGCCCGGTCGCGTGCCTTCAACGGCCCCGGGCTCGTTGCGCTGGTCGCCCGCGTGCGCGACGACGTGCCCGATGTCCCGCCGCACGAGCAGTGGCTGTGCGTCGGCGCGGCGCTGATGAACTTCATGAATGCCCTGCACCTGATGGGCTTTGGTGCCAAGGCGCTGAGCGGTGCTACGGTGTCCGACCGGGCCGTGCACACGGCGTTCTGCGGGTCGGGAGAACGGCTTGCCAACTGGGTCATCGCGGGCCGTCCTGTCCGCGCGGCGCATCCGAAGGCTGGGGCTGAAGCATCAGCCGTCATCAGCGGCTGGCGTATTGATCAGGGCTGAGGCGCGATCGCTGCGGTCGCCGCGTTCACTGCGACAGCGCCGCGCCGGCTGCGCATGGCCAGGCCGATGCGATCGAGTTCGACATCGCTCAGCAAGCGGGTCGCCATGGGCAGCAGTTCGGCTTCCTCGCGGGCGATGTGCTGCTCGTACAGCTGCACGAAGCCCGGTACATCGGCGTCGGCCAGCGTTGACGCGGCGCCTTTGGCGACTTGCAACAACCGCTGGCGCATGGAAGCCCAGCGCTGCTCCAGCAAACGGTGATCACGGCACAGCGACGCGGTTAGATCGCGCAGGCAAACCGCATCGGAGCCGGCCATGGACTCCAGCAGGGCAGGAAACAGATCCTGCTCCTCGTCCTCGTGGTGGTGGCGCGCGGCAGTATCGAAGTAGCGCATGACGGCGCTCGCGGCTTCTTGCGCAGGGCGGTCCGCGCCATGGGTCTGCAGGTGGGTGACCAGGCGCAGCAGGGTTTCGCACTGGTGCTGCACACGTCCATGGCAGGCCGCCAGCATTTCAAGCGGGACTTCGAAGCCGACGGCAGGGGCGCTGTGGCCGGGGAGGGTCAGGGCCATGGTGGATTGATCCTGTGGGCCTTCAGGCGCTGCTGCCCGGGCGCGCGGCGCGCCGCGGGATCGGTGCGGCCACCACCGCAGGCAGCTTGCGGCCCGTCTGCGATAGGGGCGACTTGCCTTTGGTCGCTGACTGGCCGTGTGTCATGTGCGCCAGCGTGGCGCCGTCCAGCGCCTTGAAATAACCCGCCAGCGCGTCGTCGAAGAGGTGCTTCAGCCGGCAGCTCGGCGTCAGCGTGCAGGCGTTGGTGGTGGCGTCGAAACACTCCACCAGCCTGAAGTCGGTCTCGGTGGCGCGCACCACATCGCCGATGCGTATGGTCTCGGGCTCGGCCAGCAGCCGCAGGCCACCGCCGCGGCCCCGGGTGGTTTCGAGCAGCCCTTGCCGCGCCAGGTCGTTGACGACCTTCATCAGGTGGTTCTTCGACAGCCCGTGGTGCTCGGCCAGTTCGCCGATCGTCACCAGGCGGTCTCGGTGCGCCGCACAGTACATCAGCACCCGCAGCGTGTAGTCGGTGTATTCGGACAGGCGCATGGCAATCCTTAAAGATGCACACAGTGTATTGCTTTAAGGGCGGCAAGTTATTAACATGTACGCATGCTGCATCTTTTGACCGACAGCCCAGTTTGCAGGCTCCAGGGATGGCGTTCACGGCCATGAAGGAACACATCCCCCTGGTCGCCACGGGCGCCCCCCAGAGCGTCGCGGCGACCGCTTCGAACGTACAGTTCCCGTCGCCTGGCTGGCCGCTGTTTCGCCTCGGATTCCGGCCGTTCTACCTGGGTGCGGCCGCATTCGCCCTGTTCGCGGTCCCGTACTGGATCGCGGGCCTCCTGGGCTTGATGGCGCTGCCTTCGACGATGCCGCCGCTGCTGTGGCACGCCCACGAGATGCTCTACGGCTTTGCCGTGGCGGTGATCGTCGGCTTCCTGCTGACGGCCGGCAAGGCCTGGACGGGCCTGGCCACGCCGCGCGGTGCCACGCTGGCGGTGATGGCGGGGCTGTGGCTGGCAGCGCGGCTGTCCGCCGTGGGGGCGCCGTACGCGGTCTACGCCGTTCTGGACGTGGTGCTGCTGCCTTGGGTGGCCTTCGTGCTGATCAGGGTGCTGCTGAAAGCCGGCAACCGCCGCAACCTGCCACTGGGCGCGATCCTGCTGCTGCTGGCGACAGCCAATCTCACCTTTCACGCTGCGGTGCTGGGCTGGCTGGACATCGATCCGCTGCGGGCGCTGCATGCTGGGTTGGCCCTGGTCGTGATGATCGAATGCGTGATCGCGGGGCGGGTGATTCCGGCCTTCACGATGTCGGCGCTGCCAGGCCGACAGCTGAAGGTGCCGGCCTGGCTGGAGCGCAGCACGCTGGCGGCGACGGCGCTGTCGCTGGCGGCCTGGGTGCTGCTGCCGGCCAACCGGATCACGGCGGCTGGGTTCGCCCTGGCGGCGCTGTTGCATGCCGCTAGGTTGTGGCACTGGCAGCCCTTGCGCACCCGTGCGCGCCCCATCCTGTGGGTACTGCACGCGGCGTACGCCTGGTTGCCCGTAGGCTTCTTGCTGCTGGCCTGGGCGCAGGTGGGTGGCGTGGCCGCTTCTGCCGGTATTCACGCTCTGGCGGTGGGTGCCACGGCCGGGCTCATCGTCGGCATGGTCACCCGCACGGCGCGAGGCCACACGGGGCGCCCGCTCAAGGTGTCGAGTCTGGAGGTGGGCGCCTACCTGCTGGTGGCGGGTGCTGCCGTCGCTCGGGTGCTGCTCCCCTTGGTGGCGCCGGCCCACACGGCCGACTGGCTCGTGGTGGCTGCAGCCGCCTGGGCCGTGGCTTTCGCGCTCTACCTCTGGGTTTTCACGCCTTGGCTGCTGAGCAGTCGTCTCGACGGCAAGGACGGCTGAACGTTCCCTTTCCCTCATCGCACTTCCACCGCGCATGTCGCGCGGGCAGGTGCGCACTTCACTCCTGAAAGGTTCCCATGACTGCAAACCTGATTCAACCCACCTTTGAGTTGGACCTGCGCACCATTGCGCCGCGTGAGCGCCACCCGCTGATCTTCGGTCGCTTCGACGCCCTGGCCACCGGCCAGACACTGCAACTCGTGAACGACCACAACCCGCAACCGCTGCGCTATCAGTTCGAAGACCGCGCTTTGGGGCAGTTCGAATGGGCCACGCTGGAAGCCGGCCCGTCGGTCTGGCGCATCCAGATCAGCCGCATCGCTGACGCCGTCGCGCCGTCGGCGGCCGCCAAGGGCGATTCCTGCTGCTCGGGCGGCGCCTGTTGCGGTTGACATCTCGCACGCGCAGCGATGACCTTCGTCGTCACCGAAGCCTGCATCCGGTGCAAGTACACCGATTGCGTGGACGTGTGTCCGGTCGACGCATTTCGCGAAGGACCGAACTTCCTGGTCATCGACCCGGACGAGTGCATCGACTGCGCGGTCTGCGTTCCCGAGTGCCCGGTGAATGCCATCTATGCCGAAGAAGACGTACCCACCGGCCAGCAGCACTTCACGCCGCTGAACGCCGAGCTGTCGCGCGAATGGAAACCCATCACGAAAACCAAGCTCGCGCTGCCGGATGCCGAAGCCTGGAGCAAGATCGAACACAAGCTGGGCGAGCTGAAGCGATGAAAGCCCTGATGCGATGTGACTGCTCGTTGGCCGGCACGCCCTGAGAATGGCAAGTTCCAGGAAGGTCATCCCCATCGCACCGGCAGCGGGCTCGAGCGACGACGGCGAGCAGTTCGTCTCGATGTACCAGAAGCAGGCGACGATCTACCCGCGTGCAGTGAAGGGTTGGTTCGCCACTTGGCGATGGGTCTTCGTCTGGCTCACGCAGTTGCTGTTCTACGGTGTCCCCTGGTTGCAATGGGGCGGACGCCAGGCCGTGCTGTTCGATCTGGAGGCGCAACGCTTCTACATCTTCGGCCTGCTGCTCTATCCACAGGACCTGATCTTTCTGGCGGCGCTGCTGGTGCTGTCTGCGCTGGCCTTGTTCTTCTTCACCGCCGTGGCCGGCCGGCTGTGGTGCGGCTACACCTGCCCGCAGACGGTCTACACGGAGATCTTCATGTGGGCCGAGCGCAGGATCGAAGGCGACCGCATCGCGCGCATGCGGCTGGACCAGGCGCCCTGGGGCGCGAACAAGATCTTGCGCAAGGGCGCCAAGCAGGGGGTGTGGCTGGCCATCGCGCTGATCACTGGCTTCAGCTTCGTCGGCTACTTCACGCCGATCCGGGAACTGGCCGCCGCCGCCGTGGCCCTGGACATGTCGGCGTGGAACGCCTTCTGGGTGCTGTTCTATGGCGCCGCCACCTACGGCAATGCGGGCTTCCTGCGAGAGCAGATGTGCAAGTACATGTGCCCCTACGCACGCTTCCAGAGCGCCCTGATTGACAAGGACTCCCTGGTCATCGCCTACGACGCCGGTCGCGGCGATCCGCGCGGCTCACGCTCGAAGAAGACGAACGCCGCCGCGCAGGGACTGGGCGACTGCATCGACTGCACCTTGTGCGTGCAAGTGTGCCCCACCGGCATCGACATCCGCAACGGGCTGCAGAACGAGTGCATCGGCTGCGCGGCCTGCATCGACGTCTGCGACGACGTGATGGACAAGATGGGCTACGCCAAGGGGCTGATCCGCTACTCCACCGAAAACGGTGTCGTGAACGGCTGGACGCGGCTACAGATGTTCAAGCGTACCTTGCGGCCGCGTGTGCTGATTTACGGGGCGGTGCTCTCCGCGGCGAGCATCGCCTTTGCGACCAGCGTGGCGATGCGCAGCCCGTTCAAGTTCGATGTGGTGAAGGACCGCGGTGCATTGGCGCGTGTGGTGGAGGAGGGCGCGGTCGAGAACGTCTATCGCATCCAGATCATGAACCGCACCGAAGGCAGGCAGACCTACCGGGTGGCCGCTTCCGGGATTGAGGGGTTGGAGGTCTTGGCCGTGCCCACAAGTGCTGGCCCGGCCGCTGTAGCGTCGATGTCGGTCAGCCTGCGCCTGCCTTCCGCCGTGGCGCAAGGGCTTGCGGGCAGATCAGTGCCCGTGGTGTTTGAAGTCACGGGTGTGCAACCCCGTGACGCGGACGGCGTGGACAGATCAGCGATCGAGCTCGAGAAGTCGACCTTCTTCGTCCCGCGTTAGACCGCTCCGACTTGTCAGAGGCCGCGCCCTTTGCCCGCCTCAGCAGGCGTGCTGCGTTCGAGGATGCGAACAGGCAGGTTGAATGTCGGGGTGATCATCTATCCGTGCCTCACAAAAACGAGTTGCTCTTTGGCACGCCATGAGTGCGCTCCCGCACAGATGCAGAAGGCGGACTGAGCGCAGGCTCGCCTGTGGGGCGCATCTGCGCCATTGACGTTCAGGATGACCATCCCAGTGCCCACGCCAAAGATCGATGCTGTCGGGGCCTCAGTTCCCGCCCCCAGGCAGGACGAGCAGCCACCTGAGGACTCACCACTGACGAACGCGGAACTGGTGCAGTTGCGTATCCGCGTGATCGCCTTGGAGAACCTGGTCATCGCGCTGCTGGCCGACGCGCCGGATCGACAAGTAACTCTCGCACGAGGCATGGCGACCTGCATTTCACCGCGAGCCGGCTTCACCCCTCACCCGATCACGCTGCGAGCGGCCGACGAGATGCTGAGCTTGGTCGACCGGGCCAACCGCTACCGCCGCCCGTAGTCGCCCCCATTGCCACCATGCACAGATTCCACATCTATCGCTACGACCCAGACGCCGACGAGAAGCCGCGAATGCAGGTGATTGAGTTGGAGGTGGGCAGCGCTGACCGCATGTTGCTGGACGTGCTGACGCGCCTGAAGGCGATCGATCCGACCTTGAGCTTCCGCCGCTCTTGCCGCGAAGGAATCTGCGGCTCGGACGCCATGAACATCAACGGCAAGAACGGCCTAGCCTGTGTGACCAACATGCGGTCGCTGCCGAGTACCGTGGTGCTGAAGCCACTGCCCGGCCTGCCTGTGATCCGCGACCTGTTCGTCGACATGACTGGATTCTTCAAGCAGTACCACTCTATCAAGCCCTGGCTGGTCAACGACAACCCGCCGCCCGAGCGCGAGAGACTGCAGTCGCCCGAGGCCCGCGATGAACTCAACGGCCTGTACGAATGCATCCTGTGCGCCTGCTGCTCCAGCGCTTGCCCGAGTTACTGGTGGAACCCCGACAAGTACGTCGGGCCTGCGGGGCTGCTGCAGGCCTATCGCTTCCTGGTGGACAGCCGCGACCAGGCCAGCGGCCAGCGGCTGGACGATCTTCAGGATCCCTACCGTCTTTTCCGATGCCGAACGATCCTGAACTGCACAGACGTTTGCCCCAAGGGGCTGAATCCGGCGCTGGCTATCGGAAAAATCAAGGAAATGATGGTGCGACGCACTGTCTGATCTCCTTCGCTCGGATCCGCATCTCGCAACATGCGCAACGTACGGTGCCGCACGGACGGCGGACGCGTTGTTGGTCATCATCGACAGATGAGCGTTCCATCCCTCCGCCGCCATGTCCACCGTCGCATCCGGTGATATCGCACCCATGAGTGCGTACCAGGGCTTCCGGATATTCAGCCATGTCGTGCTCGGCTTGATGTTGGGGGGTATCGTGTACGCGGCCTACATCGCCGTTACCTACTGGACCGGCATCAGCGTCTGACGCTGCGGGCCTATCGATGAACAAGCGACAGGCCAGACTCTTCGCAATCGGCTCGACTGTCGTGGCTTCCCTTGCCTTCCTGGGGCTGACCATCGACAGCCACCGGCAGTTCCCCAAACTGACCAACGCTCAGAACATCACGCCGGCCGTCACGCACGGTAAGGATGTCTGGCACAAGAACAACTGCATCAACTGCCACACCTTGTTCGGCGAGGGGGCCTACTACGCGCCCGACCTGACCAAGATTGCGCAGCACCGTGGCGCGGCTTACCTGCAGGCCTACCTGAAGGACCCGTCAAAGTTCTACGACGAACAGCGCCACCGCCGGCTCATGCCCAAGCAGGACATGACCGACGTCGAGATCGCCGACCTGGTGTCGTTCCTCGACTGGGTGAGCAAGGTGGACAACCAGGGCTGGCCACCGAGGCCGATCCTGGTCACGGGCTCGGGCATCGGGCCGATGGGCGCGCCTCGGCCCATCGAGGGGACAGCGGGTTCTGCGCCGCTGCCAGGCGCCGCAACACCAGCTGGCGACAAGAGCCCGATCGCGCTGGGCGAGATCGTGTTCAAGACATCGACGCCGGCCTGCGCTGCCTGCCACTCACTGGTGCCCGGCGCCCAGATGGCAGGGCCGTCGCTGGCGGGCGTGGCTACACGCGCACAGCAGACCATCGGATCGGCCGACTACAAGGGCCAGGCGAAAGACGCGACGACCTACCTGCACGAATCCATCGTGCAGCCCAGTGCACACACGGTCGCCGGTGCCATGTACTCGGCCAGCGGGGTGTCGTTCATGCCCGCCACCTATGGCAAGGACCTGACGCCCGAGCAGATCGATCAGCTGGTCGCCTACCTGGCGACGTTCAAGTAGTCCGGCGCACGCCTCAAGGAACCCGCCATGCGCTACAGGTCTCAATCGGTTGCTTACTGGTACTTCGCCGTCGCGATGGTGCTGTTCGGCCTGCAGCTGGTGTTCGGCCTGTTGTCGGCCGCCAAGTACTTGGGTCCGGACCCGCTGCTCTACATCCTGCCCTTCGATGTCACGAAGGTCATCCACACCAACCTGCTGATCGTCTGGGTATTGACCGGCTTCATGGGCGCCACCTACTGGATGGTGCCCGACGAATCGCGCACCGAGCTGTACAGCACCAAGCTGGCCTACCTGCAGTTGGTGCTGTGGACGCTGATGGGCGTCACCGCGGTGGTGGGTTACCTGTTCCGCTACGGCACCGGCAACAAGCTGCTTGAACAGCCCTTGCCGCACAAGATCGTCATCGTGATCTGCATGCTGATCTTTCTCTACAACATCGGCATGACGATCTGGAAGTCCAAACGCTTTACCACCACCGAAGGCGTGCTGATCCTCGGCCTGGGCTTGGCGGCGGTCTTGTACCTGCCGGCACTGCTGGAATACGAGAACTACACCGTGGCCATCTTCTACCGCTGGTGGACCATCCACCTGTGGGTCGAGGGCGTCTGGGAAATGATCCAGGGCGGCTTCCTGGCCTACCTGCTGATCCGCCTGTCAGGCGCGGACCGGGAGGTGATGGAGAAATGGCTGTACGTCATCGTCGGCCTGGTCTTCATCGCCGGCATCCTGGGTACGGCGCACCACTACTATTGGGTCGGCGTGCCTTCGTACTGGCTGCCCATCGGCGGCATCTTCAGTGCGCTGGAGCCGGCTGCGCTGGTGGGAATGGCGATCTACGCGTATTCGGCCATGCGCCGATCCGGCATGTCGCACCCGAACACCCTCGCGCTGCACTGGACGCTGGGAAGCGCCGTGTTCACGCTGTTCGGCGCCGGGTTGCTGGGGCTGGCCCACACCTTCCCCGACGTCAACAAGTGGACCCACGGCACGTTGATCACCGCGATGCACGGCCACGCTGCGTTCTACGGTGCGTACGCGATGATCACGCTGGCGATGATCAGCTTTGCTTTGCCGTCGATGACGCCCGGGCGGTCCGAGCAGGGCAGCAGCATCGGCTACTGGTCGTTCTGGCTGCAGATCGGTGGCATGTTCGGCATGACCTTGTCCTTCGCCACCGCCGGCATCGGGCAGGTGTATTTGGAGCGCATCCTCGGCATGGGCTACCTTGATGCGCAGCTGAAGATCCAGGTGCATTTCGTGATGCTGGTTGTCACCGGCTCGATCTTCGCCATCGGCGTGGGCCTGTTCATCTACGACTTCTTCCGCTACGCGCCACGTTTCGAGGTCGAGGACGACTCGAAGTCGGCCCTGCGTCCCGGATTGGCGCCTGGCGTGAGATCAGTGTCCGCGTGACCGACTGGGTTGCACCGGACAAAGAGCCGTACTACCTGCCGGCCGGCGACGAAATCTCGATCTTTCAGCAATGCCACAGCCGCGGCCTGTCGGTGATGTTGAAGGGCCCCACCGGATGCGGCAAGACACGCTTCGTCGAACACATGGCCTGGCGGCTGAAGCGCCCGCTGGTGACGATCTCCTGCCATGACGACCTGACGGCCAGCGACCTGATCGGGCGCTTTCTCATCCGGCACGACGGCACGGCCTGGCAGGACGGGCCGCTCACACGCGCCGTGCGCGAAGGCGCGTTGTGCTATCTGGACGAGGTGGTCGAGGCGCGCCAGGACACGATGGTCGTGCTGCACTCGCTGACCGACCACCGGCGCTTCCTGCCCATAGACAAGACTGGCGAGACGATCACCGCTGCACCGGGCTTCCAGCTCATCGTGTCGTACAACCCGGGCTACCAGCGCATGCTGAAGGATCTGAAGCCCAGCACGCGGCAGCGCTTCGTGGCGCTGGATTTCGATTTCCCACCGGCACCGCAGGAAGCAGCGATCCTCGAAGCCGAAGCGGCCGCCGACCATGCCACGGCGGTGGCTCTTGTCACCTTGGGTCGCCGGCTGCGCGGTTTGCGCGACAGGGGGCTGGCGGAGGTGCCGAGCACGCGGCTGCTGATCGCTGCTGCGGGCCTGGTGGCCAGTGGCATCAGTCCGCGTCAGGCTTGCTACAGCGCCATCGTCTCGCCCCTGTCCGACGACGTATCGCTGGTCGGCGCGATGCGCGACCTGGTCGACGCCACCTTCGTCTGAGAGCCGCCAACGTTCGGAAGGGCTGACGTGGCAGAGGCAGAAGACGTCATCACCGATGCGGCACTGCATGCCACGAAGTTCGTGCAGGGCGTGTGGCGCCGGCACCGGGCCCACAAACCCGCTATTCCCAATCTGACGCTGTCAGACGTCGTACAACGCCTCGACCTGTTGGTCGTGGCCGTGTTCGGTCGCGCCTGTCCTCTGCGTGTGGCGCAGGTGCCGGCCCGCGCGACCCTGCTCGCGAGAACCTTTCAGCGGCAGAACCGCCCCGATGTGCAAGGCGCGATCCCGGCCACTGACGGCGCGCAGATCTGGTTGCCTGCCGAGACCGGTCTGACCGATGCGGCGCTTGCGTTGGAGCGGTTTCGCACCGCGGCGCTGCATCAGGCGATGCGCGTGGTTCGGGGCAGCGCGTTCGGCATCGGCAGCGAGGCCACGCCGTTGGTGCGTGATCTCTACCTGCTGATCGAGGCGCATGCCGCCGACGCGGACTTGGCGGAACTGCTGCCCGGTATGCGAGCACCGTTGCAGGCCCTGCGGGCGGCCGCGCTGAGCGCGCGCCCCGCCTTGTCGCATTTCCCCGCCTGGCGCCAGCCGCTCGAAGCCTGGACGCGTCGGCTGATGAACGGCCTCGTGCCGTTCCGGGGAACAGATGCCCTGTACAGCCCGTCGCCGGCGCGATCCCGGCGACTGGCGCAAGACATCGCGTGCGAGCTCCAGGGGGACGCATCGGAACCCGGCCGGCCCTGCACCCAGCCCTTGTTCAAAGACTGGTGGACAGGCGAACTCCTAGTGCCCGCCGCTGGGTTGGGACTGGCGGCCGACAGTGACAAGGACAGCGACAGCGCATCCGCCCCATCTGCGGACCCCGTCCGCAGCGCTCGCTTGGCGCGCCAACCGAAGGTGCGCGAGGCCCCGGACGAGGAAGACGACATCCGCCAGGGTGCCTGGATGATCCAGGCCTCGGCGCCGCATGAAGTCGCTGAAGACCCCTTCGGACTGCAGCGTCCCACCGACCGAGATACACAAACGGCGGCCGAAGAATTTGCCGAGTCACTCGCCGAACTCGAACAGGCGCGACTCGTGTCGACACCCGGTCGACCAAAGGAGGTGTTGTTGTCGGACGACCCACCCGATGCGCGGGCGAGAGATGGCGGCCGCGTGAGCGCCGACGACTCGGAATACATCCGCTATCCCGAATGGGACCACCGAAACCAGGCCTACAACGAAGCTGGCGCCATCGTCCGCCTGCTGTCGGCTGCTGAAGGCCCACAGCAGTGGGTGGACAAAACATTAACCGAGCACCGTTCGATGCTGGACGCGATACGACGGCGTTTCGAGATGCTGCGCGGGCAGCGCACGCCGCTGCGCAGACAACTGGATGGGGACGATCTCGATCTGGAAGCTTGCATCGACGCGCGCGCCGACTTGCGCGCCGGGCATCCGATGGCGCAGGCGCTGTACCGATCGCAGAAGCGAACCAAACGCGACATGGCTATCCTGCTGCTGATCGACGTCAGCGGTTCGACCGACGGGTGGGTGTCCAGCGGTAGGCGCGTCATCGATGTCGAACGCGAGGCGCTGCTGCTGGTCTGCATCGCCCTGGGTGCGATGGGCGAACCGTACGCCGTGCAGGCGTTCTCCGGGCATGGTCCGCGGGCGGTGTCGGTGCGCACCCTGAAACGCTTTGATGAGCCCTACGGCAACCAGGTCGCCACGCGCATCGCGGCGCTCGAACCCGACGAATACACCCGCGCAGGCGCCGCGATCCGCCATGGCAGCGCAACGCTAATGCGCGAGCCCGCGTCGCAGCGTTTGCTGCTCCTGTTGTCCGACGGCAAGCCCAACGATGTCGATGTCTACGAGGGCCGCTACGGCGTCGAAGACATGCGACGGGCCGTCATCGAGGCAAAGCTCCAGGGCATCGCACCCTTCTGCCTGACCGTTGACCGGTACGCCGCAGGGTACTTGCCAGGCGTCTTCGGGGCCAACCAGTACGCCTTGTTGGCGAAGCCTTCGATGCTGCCGACCGCGTTGCTCGACTGGATGCAGCGGCTGGTCATGGCGGGGTAGTTCGTATGCGTCTCAACAACAAAACCGTGCCCCGAGGCGTCACAAGTGTTTGGTCGATCGACGCGAATGCACTCTGCTTTTTGCCCAAGCTTGGACGAGACTGCAAGGCCTTGAGGAGCACGTTTCTGAGCTGGTTGTCCGCGGGCACTCAACGCCTCGGGCCCCCACCTGATGCCACTCGATCAAACACACCTGGCACCTTGCTCCGATAGGCGCAACCGCTCGGGCGTGCTTGCCCTTTGGTTGACATAAGCAGTACCGAAGCTGGACCCCGGCTCTGGTCTCGCGCCAATACTCCTCAAGGCCCGCCGGGCAGAGGTCGGCATCTTCAGTGGACGACAGCTTTTCAAGCACCTGAACTTCAGCATTGGGTCGCCAGCGTGAGTTCGGCACCCGAAACAGCAGTCGTTTGCTGAGCCGAGGCCGTGCCGGCGAAGCGCCCCGGCGCCCTACCGCCGCAAGGGCGGCATGGCCCGGCATCGAGGTGAGTGGGTCAGCCTGGCGCACCAACGAGGCCGTCGGCGGGATGCCGAGCTAGCAGGGGAGAAGTCGACTTGGCAGTAGCGTGTCGGCGCTGGACGGCGCCGCATGAAATGATGCGGCATGCCGCTGAGTCCCGACGACCTGCAGAACGTTGTCGCGCGCACCCTGGCGCACTACGAGCAGCACGCCCAGAGCTACTGGGAGGGCACGCGCGACCATGACGTCAGCCAGAACATCGCGGCGCTGCTGAAGCACATCCCCGGGCCACCGCCTTTTGACCTACTGGACTTCGGCTGCGGGCCCGGGCGCGATCTGGCCGCGTTCAAGGCGCTGGGTCACCACGCCGTCGGCCTCGAGGGCGCGGCCAACGCCGCCGCGCTGGCGCGTGTGCACAGCGGCTGTGTGGTGCTGGAGCAGAGTTTCCTGGAACTCGACCTGCCGGCCGGACACTTCGACGGTGTGTTTGCCAATGCGGTGCTGTTCCATGTGCCCGGCCAAGTGCTGCCGCAGGTGTTGCGACAACTGCAGGCCTGCCTGCGTCCGGGCGGCGTGCTGTTCAGTTCCAACCCGCGCGGCGATGGCCAGGAGGGCTGGAACGGTGACCGCTACGGCGCATTCCACGACTGGCCCACCTGGCGTACCCTGGTCATGGCTGCCGGTTTCGACGAGTTGGAACACTTCTACCGCCCGCCGGGGCTACCGAGGCAGCAACAGCCCTGGCTGGCGAGTGTGTGGCGCAAGCGCTGACCACGGGCGAAGCCGGGGGGCCGTCGCGGCCCTTCAATCCGAGGGCTCCGCAACCGGATGGAACGCGGCTGGCAGCGCAGTTCGCGCGGCGCTCGGTGCGAATGCTGACCACACCCGCGTGCAGGGCAACGCAGGCGGCGGCCCGGCAGCCGGGCGCCAGGACCAGGTCGCAGGCCAGTCCGTGGCGGCAGAGCTGAGTCCGGTCTGGGCGGCTGCGCGCCGATCGATGAGCAATTCTGTCGGCGCTGGCGGTTCGTGCAGGACGGCAACCCGCACGACCTCTGATGGGGCCGCGTCATCGGTCAGGTGCTTGAAGAACCTCCGGCGCTCGCCGATGAGCTTGGCGACGAGCACGCGCTCATCCTCGTCGGCCAGCGGAATCCACTCGGCGCAGCAGACCATCAGTTCCAGTTCGACGACGGTCGCCGCGCCGGTCTGGTCCAGCACCACCGTCGCGATGCAGACCATGTGCAGGTCGTCGTGCGTGCCGCGCATCGCCAGCTGCCCGGCGAAGCGCTGCTCGATGGTCCGCAGCGCGCCTTCGCGCAGCGCAAGCGGCAGGTCCGGCAGGTGCTTCACCCACGCCCGCGCCACGCGCTGCCCTCGGCGCAGGGTCTTCAGCTCGCCGACGACCACCATCGAGGGTTGAGCCTCGCCGTCCTCGCGCAGGATCCAGTTCCAGCGGGCCTCGCGTCGCGCGCGGATCGCCTCGGCTCTCTCGACACTGAAGACCTCGGGCACGTAGAGCCGCTTGGTCAGCGCACCGGTGGGTGTGCGGATCTGCTTGGCCGCCTGCAACAGGTGTCGGCGCACGACCCCCCAGTGGCGCTTGCCTGCGAAGCCGGGGTGCCACATGGTCAGTTCGGCGCGGATCCACAGCTCGTAAAGCACTCCGAGCAACGAGGGCCGAGGGGGCTCAGGCATCGCCACCGGTTCGCCGATGGTGGCTGTCTCGACGAATCGACCCGTGTCGCCTTCCAGGCGCGGGACCGGGATGCGGGTGCCCTGGCCGTTCGGCGCTGCTCCTGCGGCGCGACCGAAGTGCGGACACCCGGGCGCATGCCGGTATCCCGACAGCGGCATGCGCTTGACCAGCCGGCCGTCGCCATGCCGGGCCACGTACATCGGAACGCCGCCCGGAACGCACAAGCACAGCGGACGAGTGACTTCGCCTGGCGCGCCGGCGAAGGCGTCGTCGAGGCCGGCGTAAACCGCGGCACGCTGCTTTGCTTGTTGGCGCAGGTGGTCCACGGCGTCACCTTGCCGGTTGCGGGACCGTGCGTTCGACCGTCGGCGCCCGCGACACCTCGCGCGTCGGCTCGCGGTTGCGCGCTGGTGCCTGGCTGTCGTAGACCTTCACGCGGTGGGTCTCGCCGTTGCGCAGCCGCTGCGCGAGGTTCTGCTCGGCCGCGGCCATCACCGCGGCGCGCTGCTTGTCCGGCACCTTGCGGTCGATGAGTACCGCCTCGAGGGCTGCCAACACCGTCTTGCGGCCGCCACCGCCTCTTCCTGAGGTTCCCTTGGCTGATACCGGTGTGCTGTTGTCGGTGCGCGGCGCCCCGGCCGCATCGAGCACCGGCTCGATCCGGTTGCGCTGGCGCTCGGCGCGTTCGCGCTCGACGAGCTGCAGGTCCGCGGGATCGGGCTCATAGCCTACCGCGCGAACGCCGCGTGCCGTGGCCTCGAGCCAGACCTGGCGCTTGAAGGCCTCGCTGCCGTTCACACGCAGCACCCTCCAGTTCCGGGCCTCGGCGACGTCGACCATCGAGCGCGCGACCGACGGGTTGTCGTTGTCGGTCGCGAGCTTGAACGCGGTCTCGGTGAAAGCCACGCGTTTCGTGTCGCCGCGGTAGCGGTACTCGGTCCTGCCCATCGGCACGTTGTTAACGATCACCTTCGAGCTTTTGACCATATAGCGCTCGCGCAGCGCGGCCTCGATCTCGGCGGCGCGTGTGGCGCGCACGGCTTCGAGTTCGTCGCGAGGCTTCGCGGCGGCGCTGTCGGGCGATGTCCGCGTGGGCGCCTCCTGTGGCTCAGATCGCGCCGCGCCCGCTTTGCCGACCGGCTCGTCGCTGACGGCCTGCTCGGGCGGCGCCGGCCGGGGTGGCAGCCTGCCCAGCCGTTCCCACTTGCCGAAGATCTTGTGGATCGGCGTTCGGGTGCCGTCTTCAGCAACCGCCATGATGCGCGACGCCTGCAGCCGGTCGGCGTGGTCGACGATCTCCTTCATCGTCGACGCCCGGTAGGTCGTCTCGGTGAATGGGTCGTGCAGCTCGTAGCGCTCGCCGGGATGAGACGGCGTCTGCGCCCGCGCCTTCGTGATCGCGGCGCGGTCGGCCGGCTCGACGGTACCGCCAGGTTCGCGGCCGGATGCGGGATCGGATTCCATGGTGCACCTCGCTGCTGGGAGAGAAGGTCACGGGGAGGCCGGCGAGCCGGCGGCGATGAAACGCGGCGCGTTCCGGTAGATCTCGATCTCGACGCGGCGGTTGAGCGCGCGGCCGGCCTCGACAGTGTTGTCGGCGGCGAAGTCGCCCACCGGCTGCCAGGTCGCGCGAATGCGGGAAGGGTCGACACCCGCGCGCACGAGCCAAGCCTGGACCGCGGCGGTGCGCTCGCGGGCGACGCGCCCTTCAGCCACCGCGTCCTTCGCCCCGTCGGTCCGGCCGCGCAGCACCACCAGCGGCGCTGCACGTGCGGCCTCGGTGATGCGCTGCGCGTCGGCCGGCAGGTCCAGGCGACTGCTGCCGTAGCCGAACAGCAGCACGTGGACCGCGTTGGGCTCGTGAGCCGATGGCGCAGCGACGCCAGACGTGGTCGCCTGTGCTGCCGATTGGGCAGCCGCGAGCGCGGCGTACGCCCGCACGGCCTGCGCCTCGCGCCGGGCCTCGCTGGCGACGATGCGGGTGTTCTGCAGGTTGCCCTGGCAGACCTGCAGCTCGACAGCGGCTGCGGTGTTGGCCGGACGGCGGTTGGACTCGTCGGTCTCGGGCGGCTTGGGCGGCGGCGAACCGCAGCCGACTGCCATCAAAGCGACAGCGAAGATCACGAAGAACGGGGCAGGGCGCATCGGGTACTCCTTCGCATCACTCGGTCAGCACCGGCTCGACGGTGTTGGCTACGGGCTCGGGCACCTTCGTCAGCTCGAAGAACGCGTCGGCCGCGGCGCGCAGTTCCGCCGGGCTGGAGTTCGGGCCGACCTTCGGCATGCCGGACAGGTCCAGTGCCAGTTGCTCGACGACCAGCGTCTCGCCGGGCTCCAGTTCCTCAGGGGCCTCGCAGATGCGGCGCTGCACACGCGCGAAGTGCAGCTCGATGTTCATCGGAGGCACCTCCGGCGCCGGCAGCAGCCGGGTCTTGAAGACCTGCTCGCGGTGGTAGCGGATCTTGGTCGCCAGCACCGGCTTGCAGTTCTCGACGATCAGCACCAGGCGCTCGCTGCCGAGTTCCTTGAACTCCTGCGGCATCAGCAACGCGCGACGCTGGTCACTCTCGTTGCGGCTGGTGCTCGAGTGGCCGTGGTGCCCCAACGAGCGGCTGCGGCTGCGTGAGGTCGCGCGCGCGGTGAACGTGCCCAGCATCGCGCTGTATTCGTCGGCGTCGCGCTGCTCGCGCGGCGCATACAGGATCTGCAGACCGTGATTCGTCGCGAAGGTCCGCGCGTCCTTGTCGCCGTAGACGGCGTCGAGTTGCGACATCGCCTGCACGACGGTCAGCAGCCGGATGTTGTAGCCGGCGAGGAAGGCCGCCGCGCTGGTCAGCACGCCGACGCGGCCCATCGCGGTGAACTCGTCGTTCACCAGCAGGCATTGGTAGCGCAGCGAGGGGTCTTCTTCCGGCCGGGTCCGGGCGTTCAGGCTCACCAGCTGCGAGAAGAAGAGCGCCAGCAACGGCTTGGCGCTGCCGAGCCGGTGCGGCGGCACGCGCACGTAGATCGACATCCGCTCGCGGCGCAGGGCGTGGAGGTCGAAGTCGTCGGCGCTGGTTGCCGCGTCGACGACGGCGTCGGCGAAGATCGTCAGCGGCGCATTGAAGGTCGCGACGATGCTCGACATCGTGTTCTCGGAGTTGCCGAGCAGGCGCTGCAGCGCGTCGGTGCATTCATCCGACAGCGAGTTCCCGGCGTCGCGCCGGGCGTCGATCGTCGAGCGCAGATGCTCGCGCAGGCCGCGGCCCTGGCCCGAGGACTGGCGCAGCATCTCGCCGATCGTGCGTGGCAGCTCGGGCGTCTCCAGCAGCAGCAGGCCCAGGCCCAGGAACAGGTTGCGCGCCTGATCGTTGAAGAAGGCTTCCGACGAGGTATGCCCACCATCGGTCGGGAAGAAGACCTGGCCGATCTCGAGAAGGTCGCCGACGCGGTGCAGCCGGCTCGTGCGCACGCTCGACAGCGGGTTCCAGCGGTGGCTGCGCGCCTCGTCGTCGAAGGGCGAGAAGGCGTAGACGACCTGGCCGTGTGCGGCCCGGAATCCGGCGGTGGCCTCGAAGTTCTCGCCCTTGATGTCGAGCACGACGACCGAGTCGGGCCAGTTCAGCAGGTTCGGGATCACAACGCCGACGCCCTTGCCGCTGCGCGTGGGCGCCGACAGCATCACCGACAGCTGACCCGGCAGCGACAGGAACTGCGAACCCATCCGTCCGACGAGGATCGCCGGGCACTTGCTGCCGCCCAGCAGTCCGGCGCTGGCAATCTCGGCCCGGTTGGCAAAGCGCGCGGCGCCGTGCAGGGGCCGCTGCGGCCGCGAGGCGAGCCAGAGACCGCCGGGCAGCACGACGAGCAGCCCGACAAAGGCGGTCGCGATCGAGCCGATGAGCTTCGGGCGCAGCCTCGTGTCGGCCGCGTACAGCTGCCAGTAGTCGACGATGCTGGCCACGCCGGCCTGTCCCGGCGGGGCGCGGTTGATCAGCAGGAACAGCACACCGGACGCGTAGGTGGCAGCGATGGCCAGCAAGACCATCGCCACGAGCGCGGACGTCCAGGCCACCGCCTTCCGTGGCCGGGACCAGGGTGCTGCACTGAGCGCGCTCACCGCTCCACCCCTGCGCCATCGCGCTCGAGCCGCAGGCCGCGCGGCTCGTAGAGGATCTCGGGGATGAAGCGCCCGCCCTCGTCGCGGTCGAACTGAATGGCGACGTCGACAACGGTGCGCAGCAGGCGCCGGATCTCGGCCAGCGTGAGCCCGGAGCCTCCGGCGCTCTCCCGGATCATCAGCGCCATCTGTTCGAAGGCGAGCGCGCAGCTGCCGGCGTGGCAGCTCGTGATGCTGCCCGGGTGGCCCGATGCCGCCAGGCGCACGAAGTGGAAACACTCGTCGCCGCGGACCTCGGCCAGGAAGATGCGGTCGGGCCTCATCCGGAGGCAGGCTTCGAGCAGTGCCTTGGCCGTCACGCGCGCCGTGCCCTGGGCGTCCTTGCTGTAGTACAGATGCACGACGTTCGGGTGGTTCGGCAGCATGAGCTCGGCGGTGTCTTCGATCGTTATCAGCCGCTCCTGGCGCAGCACCTCCTCGACCAGTGCCTTCATGAGGGTCGTCTTGCCCGAACCCGTGCGGCCGCTGACGACGATGGTCTGGTGCGAGCGCACCGCCAGCCGCAGGAAGTCCGTGTAGCGGCCCGCTTGGTGCAGCGCCAGCAGGTCGCGCTCGTGGGGCTGCAGCGCCGCGCGCTCGCCGCCGGCCGTCGAGCTGGTGCGCGCGAAGATGCCGCCGCGCTCGAAGTCGTCCAGGCGCATCACGAACTGCGAGGGCTTCCTCAGCGTGATCGACACCGTGCCGCGAGGCACCGCCGGCGCGATGACGATCTGCAGCCGCTCGCCCGAAGGAAGCGTCGCAGCGAGCAGCGGGCGCTCCTCGCTCACCGCCTGGTCGGAGTAGGTCGCCACCGCGAAGGCCAGTGCCAGGCAGCGCTCCAGCGTCAGCGTCGGTGCGTCGTGGCGCTGCCAGCCGGCCGGCGTCTCGACGAAGAGTTCGCCGGGCCGGTTGACACAGACGTCCATGACACCCGGCGCGTCCAACGCCTCGCGCAGCGGCCGCATGAACTCGATCACCGAGGTCGCATCGCCTCGCCATTCGGCTTCGGTCGCCAGCGCTTCGCTGGGGAAGAGGTCGGCGTTCATCGCGACACCGCCTTCAGCTCGTAGACCGATGAGAAGTCGAGGTCGCGGGCGACGACGACACCGACGATGCCGCCCTGGTTCTGGTAGATCAGCGGGGGGATGTTGATCGTGCTGTCCAGCACCTTCTCGGCGAGCTTGGACGTGTTGTCAGTCGTCGACGGCAGCACGATCGTGTCGCCGGAGCGTTCGGTCTGGTTCTGCACGACGAGGTTGACCGAGTCGTCGATGAGCGACAGCAGCATCGCCGCGCCGATGCGCTCGCCCCAGCGGTTGTCCACGTGGCCGGGAATGCCGGCTTCACCGAGCGGCCCAGTGCCGGGCGAGGCCAGGTCGACGGTGACGCCCTCCGGCGTGCGCACCCGGGTCCAGAGCACCGGGATGCGCACGGTGCCCGGACGCACCGACGCGATCCGGTACTCGCCGTCCAGATGCGAGCCACGCTCGATCAGCAGCACGCGGCCGTTGTCGCCATAGACGTTGCGCTGAACCATGCAGCCGACCAGGCCCGAAGCGGCACTCACGACGCGGGTCTTCAGCGCGCAGGTGAACGACGTGCCTTTGGGCAGCGTGAGGCTTCGGTCCGCGATGCGACCGGCGGCCACTGGTGGCGTCGCCGAGCCCTGCAACTGCCCGCCAAAGAGGCCGGCGGCCTGGGCGGGTGCGGTAAGCGAGGTCGCCGCATCGGTGGTCGGGGCAGGGATGCCTGCGGCTCCTGCGCTGCGCCCCAGCGCATCGACGACACCACGCAGGTGCTGCTGGTAGCCCTCCAGGTTGCGGCGCAGGTTCGACCCGGAGTCTTGCGGCCCGGCGTCGGCAGGCGCGTCTGCAGTCGCCTGGCGACTGGATGGCCTGCTGGTGACGACCATGACCGGCGCGTCCTCGGGGGCGACAGCCTTCTCGCCCCGGCCGCGCGAGGCGCTACCGGTGCGGCGAACGCCGATCGGCTCTGCCACCTCCGCGGACGGGTCGATGGCGGGGATGCGTGGTGACGGCGCTGCCGCCGACGATGAGGCCGAAGGCGCAGCGGGCATTTCGAGCGGCTTGCGTGCGCTGCCGGCAGCGGCCGGTTTCTGCGCGAGCAGTTGATGCGCATCGTCGGCGTCGGTGCCATCGCCAAGCCAGTGCTGTACGGCCACGCCAGCGATGGCGCTCAGCATCCCGATCGCCAGCAGGACGGCGACGATGCCCTTCTTCGGCAAGCGGCGGCGCGTGGCCGAAGCGACGTCCGGGATGCCGGGTTCGCCTGCCAGCGGCTCCAAGCGCTCTCCGGAAGGCGGTGCTGGAGCTTGCCCAGGCGCCGGGGCGTCCGGTTGCCCTGGTGGCGGGCCGTTGGGAGTCCGGTCGGTGCTCATCGCGAGGCTCCTGGCTCGGTGCTGCGATCGGCCCGCAACAGCGGCGCCGGCTGCGGTCGGTCTGGCCCGGCCGGCGGCTCGACCGCTGCCGTCTGCGGAGCCGGGTGCTCCCGCATGACGCGCGCGACCCCGAGCACCGTCGTCGCGTTCTCGGGCGGCACGCCATCCAGGTCGAAGCCGTCGTTCCAGACCGCGACGACGGCGCTGCCGGCGCGCAGCTTCAGGCGCCGGCTGACACGGTCGACGACGAGCAGGTCGCCTTCCATGCGCGCATTGACCAGCGTCTCGCTGCCGTCGCCGAGCACGTGGAACACAGCCGGCACCTCGCGGTTGTTCGGGAATCGCAGGTAGGTGAAGCGGCCGTCGTCGAACATCAGCGTCGGCACGATGTGCTCGGAGCCCGCGCCTTCGGCGATCGAGTAGCTGGCGTTGACCACGGCCGGGGCGGTGCCGAGCCGTTCCGCGACGATGTCGGCCTCGCGTACCTGGGGCAATGAGGGCAGCGTGGCTGCAGCGACCTCGGAGCGCTTCGGCGGCGCCGGTGACTTCAGCGCCAGCCGATAGACGGGTTGGCGCGCATCGCGGTCGGCGAGCACCTGGAAGCGCAGCATGTAGCTGCGGCGATCGGTGACGACGGCCAGGTTGTTCGGCTCGTGTGCCGCGCTGCGCGCCTTGACGAAGAGGTTGCGGCCGCCTGCCTGGGCGGAGACGCACCAGCTCGCGTCGGGCTTGGCACAGTCGGCGCCGAGGCCGCTCGCCACCTCGACAATCGATTCGTCGGCAGCCAGCTCGACGTGTGTGACAGTGCCCTTGCGCACCGGCACGGTGACGACGGCGCCGGAGTCGTAGACGACTTCCTTCAGCCGCGGATCAGCGGCCAGTGCCGGTGTGATGCCGAGCGCCAGCAGCGCAGCGGCGGCGATTGAGGTGGCGGCGCTTCGCATCGCATCCTCACGGCTGAGCCCGCGCCAGTGTCGCGAGCGGCACGGTGCCGATCTCGGGATCGGAGCGGTAGGCCAGGACGACGAAGCCGAGCGGGTTCTCGAGCCGGTCGGCCTCGTTGGACAGCACCTTGGGCTGGTACTCGTAGACGATGCTGGCCACGTGGCGCGTCGTCACATCGGGCGCACCGCGGACGGGCTGGCGCACGGTCTTCTCATACGTCACGGTGGCCTCGCCGCGCGTGCCCTTGCGGCCGGTGGCGGCAAGCCGAACGCCGACAACGTCGATGCGCCACTCCTCGTTGCCGGCCAGGCGCTTCTGCAAAGAGGCCTCGCCCTCGAACTGGCGCCTGTAGTCGGCGAAGACCGCCGGCACCGCCATGCGCGCGACCTGGTCGTAGTCACGCTGCAGCCACCACCAGTTGTAGCCCTCGCGGTTGCGCACGAAGACGGCGGCGTTGTGTTTGTCCAGCGACTCCTGAACCGGGATCGTCTCCTCGGTGAGCCGCTGCTGCACCGTCGTCTCGCCGGTGCGCTTGTCGACGACGATGGGCAGCGGCACGACCTGCTGCAGCGGGCCGTGCGCGAGCACGGCGCCGACCGCCAGCACGGCGACGAAGCCGGAGGCCATCGCAACGCGCCAGGCGCGGCGCTCGGAGCGCTCCAGCATCTCGGCGCGGTCGACTTCCCAGGCCGCATTGGCACGGCCGAACACGTTGTCGGCCATTGAACGAAGGTCCATCACGTGCTCCCTTCAGTCGAGGTAGGAGCCGAGGCTCGACGTGCGGGTAAGGTTCTGCTGCTGGCGCTCGCGCTCCCGGGAGCGCTCGATGCGCTCTTCGCTGTCGGCCATGCCCTGCAGCATCTGGATCTGCGAGGCCTCGTGCGCGAGCTGCGCGTTCTCCAGTTCGACCCGGGCCTGAATCTCCTGGATGGCCTTCGGATCGGATGTCGCGTCGATCTCGTCCATCAGCGCGTCGATCTGCGCGAGGCGGCCGGCGGCGGCCTGCATCGCGTCCTGCAGCAGGCCCTTGTGCTGGTACGGCCTGGCCAGAGCCGCCTGGCAGGCGGTGCGTGCATCGCCGCCGCGGTCCTCGCAGTTGTAGATGCGGGCAGCGTCGCGCAACGCCTTGGCCGTCGAGGTGAGCCCCGAGTAGCCCGAGCCGTCCACGGCGTTGAGTGCTGTGAAGACCTCTGCCGGGACGTAGTTGCGAAGCCCCGGATCGTTGGCGACCGCCCCCAGCAGCCGCCGACCGTTGCTGCTCTCGATCTGAGCCTGCAGGCGCTGGATCTGCTCGACCTGGTTGGCGATCTGGGTGACATCGTTCATCACCTGCTCGACGGCGCGGAGCAGGTTGGCGTTGTCGATGACTGGGATGCCTTGGGCGCCGGCGTGGCCGGTGATGAGCCCGGCGACGACCGAAACGGCAAAGGCGCGGCCTGGGAGTGCCATGGCAAGCCTCCTTGGAGCAGGGGTGTGGAAGGAACTCTGTGTGACTTCAGCGCGGCCGATTCGGCTGATGGCTGCCGGAGGCCGCGTCGCGGGCCGCACGCGCCGCTCTCGCCGCAGCACCGACGCCGCGACCGACCAGATTTCCGGCGGTGTAGGGGACGCCGCCGCCGCCCCGAATCGAGCCGCCGGTGAGGCTGCTCACCGTCTTGTTGCCCTTGCGAAGGCCCGAGACGATGAGCGCGTTCTGCAGCATCTGGATGCCCTGCTGGACGACCGGGCCGCCAGTGAGGGCAGCGGCAAGGGCCGGTGCCTGGAAGCAGAGGATCGCCATCACGAGCATCAACACGCAGTAACGCAACGACTCGCCGAGCACGTTGAGGTTGGGCCCGAGGAATCCTCCGCCCTCTTCGATGGCGAGAAAAACCTCCCGGCCCAGGTACGTGCTCAGGCCCAGAGCAAAGAACGAGAACCAGGTCAGGACGACTGCGTTCAGAAGCATCGAGACCCAACTATCGAAAAAACGCTGTGTCGGCTTCCACGCGAGTGCGAACACGAAGACAGGTCCTATGCCGAGCACAAACGTGAGCAGTGCGGTCGAGAGCGTCACGACGAACACGGCAATGCACAGGAACGCAACCGAGCCGAATGCGAAGGCAATGGTCGCGAAGACGAGGTCCAGGCGAAGCAGGCTGGCCTCTTTCAAAATGTCGAAGGTCTGCTTGCTGGCGCTGGTGTTGAATTCGTCGAGTAGTTCGTATGGCGAGGTGACCAGTTCCGCGGGAGAGCCAGCCGGCACAAATGCGGTCGCAACACTCAGCGCGAGATCCTTGGCTGATTCGGCGATTGTCGATATGTACAAACCGCTCTGCAGGGCAACAGCGAATATCATCGACAGCTTCACGAGCTTCCAGACGAACTGCGGTACGGTTTCGTTGACCTCGCCTCGCAATACGGAATATCCGAACAAGAGGATCCATACCGTCATTGAAATGAGCACCATCGGAGCCAACATTGTGCAAAGTTTGCTCACGACCTCAAGAACGTAAGTGCTCAATATTGTCGACACCTTCTCGCCGAGCCAGGTAAACATCTGAGTCTCCTCTACTGGATGGCGTCAGGCGCCATGTTTGCGGGCGGTCGGGCGAACAGTGGCTTGCACTTGCTCCCGAGTTCGGGGTATTGGCACTGGACCCATTCGTCTTTGCGAAGAACGACCCAAACGCGCCGAAGCTTTTGACTGCCGTATGTCGATGTGCGGCATGCGCCTGGTCGTGCGAACGGATCCGTGCACTCCATGAGTCCGTCCTTCGTCTCCACCATGCGCCAGGCGCCCGCATGGCAGCTGGCGTCGGCGCGGCAGACTTGTCCCATCGATGCCGGCACCGGTGGCGTCGTCACAACCTTCCCGGTCGCGGTCATCCGCACGGCCTCGTTGCCCTTCACGAACTGCGCATGCGCGGGGCAGAGGGCGAGGGCGGTCACGGCCGTGGCAAGGCCGAGCAGGGTGACGGTGTTCATCGGGCGCTCCTGGACGAGTTGGCGGTGCGCTCGCGCACCGCGCCCAGGAAGGGCGCCATCCAGTCCCGAGGGTCGTCACCCACCGTTGCGCGGATGCTGTCGAGCAGCGCCACGTTATCCGTCGTGCCCGACAGCACCGTAACGAAGTCCTGCATGCCGGCGAGGTCCAGCTCGCACAGCGCGCTCTCGTGGCCTTGCTTGACCAGGAAGCGGCGTCCGCCGGTCGAGGACAGGCTGCGCACGATGCCGAACTCGGCCTCGGTGAGCCCGAAGCCTTCGACGTACTCGTCGCGCTGCGCCTCGGGGTTGGCCAGGAAGATCTTGGTCACGCTCTGCTCAACCATCGTGCGGCCGATCGCGTGCTGCAGCACGTCCGACGGGCTCTGGGTGTCGAAGATCCCCAGGCCGTTCTGCTTGCGGATCGTCTTCTGTTTCTGCTTGGCGAAGTCGCTGAAGACCCGGTTGTCGAGCGCCTTCCAGAACTCCGAGATCACGTAGATCAGCCGGCTGCCGTCGACCAGTTCGCCCATCACGTCGAGCAGGTAGAGCATCACCGGTGTGCGCACCTCGGGCAGGTCCAGGAACTCGGTCGTGTCGAAGCCGATGGCCGAGGCCTGGTGCAAGTCGACCAGCCGGTCGTCTGCCTCGTCGAACACCCAGCCGAGCGCGCCACCGGCGCACCAGCGGGCCATGCGGTCGTGCAGGCTGTTGCCGCCGCCCTTGGGGAGGTTCTGGCGCACGGTGGAGAAGCGGCGCAGCGGCCGCGGCATCAGCGCCACAGCCCGTACGGCACGTGCGATGGCCTGCTCGTCGGCCGGCAGCAGCGGCAGTGCCGGCGTCTCCAAGCAGGTCCGCACGAGCTGTTCCCAGAACTGGATCCGTGCCGGCGTGGGATCGCGCTGCAGCGGGTTGCAGCCGGTCGGCTTGCCGGCCTCGAGCGTGAAGTAGCGCCCGCCGATGGCGCGCAGCGCGATCTCGCTGCCGCGGTCCAGGTCGAACAGCACCAGGCGCGGCGCCGGTTGCCACTTGCGCGTCATCGCCAGCAGGAACATCACGAGCGTCGTCTTGCCGACGCCGGTCGAGCCGATGACGAGCGTGTTGCCGGGGAGCTTCTTGTCCTCGGAGTCCTCGTCGTCGGGGCTCTTGTGGAGGTTCAAGTAGAAGGGCTGGCCACTGGGCGTGCGCAGCAGCGCCAGCGCTTCGCCCCAGGGGTTGCCGTCACGCTTGCCGCCGGCGAAGGCGTGCTGGCTGGCCAGCGCCGCGAAGGCCCGCGACGATAGCTGGGCCGCGCGCGGGCGCCAGCGCCAGTTGCCGGGCCACTGCGAGAACCACGCCGCGTCGGCCACCAGGTCGACCGGCCTCAGCTGCAGGCTGCACGACTCGCCGACCGCGCCGACCGCCTGCGCCGAGCGGCGCGAGGCATCCGCCGCATCGGCGCCGAAGACGAGCAGGCTGTAGTGGTACTCGCCCATGCAGAATTGGCCGTCGCCGAGTTCGTTGAGTGCGACATCCATGTCTTCGATCTGGGTCGCGACGACGTCCTCGCTGGCCATCAGCTGGTTGCGCTGCAGCGTCAGTGCCCGCATCGCCTCGCGCCGCGGCAGGATCGAGAAGCTCTGCGTCTCGACGAACTCGCTTTGCTCGTAGAGCAGCGCGTTCAGCACACCCGGGGCGACGGTGTCGGCGTACTCGTGAATGTCGGCGAAGGCCGCGTGGCGGCGCAGATCGCCGAAGCGGATCTCGACGGTGGCGCCCCCGAAAGACAGGCGCGAGGCGGGCAGCGTCCGGTACAGCGGCCCGGCCTGCAACGGGACCGGCCGGCGGACCCCGTTGACCAGGAAGCCCAGGAACTCGGCGACCTCGGAGAAGCGCATGCCGTGGCGCTCGGCGCTGCCGAGCAGCTCCGGCCCGAAGCCGCGCAGCACGCGGTGCACGAGCGCGGTCCTCTCCTGCATCACGCGCAGCGCCTCGGCCTGGTCGCGCGCGATCTCGTCGCGGCTGCGCCGGGTGTTGCGGACCGCGCGGGCGGCCGCGTCGCGCTGCGGGCGGTAGACGAGCGTGAGGTACAGCTCGTTGCCCAGCATCCGGGTGCCCTGCAGCGAAGTCGCATAGGCACGCGCCAGGTCCTGTGCGAAGCCTGGCTCGGACGGCTCGATCAGAGCATCGTCCAGGCGCCGGTGCACGCGGTGGGTCCAGAGCGCGAACTGGCCGCCAGCGAGGTTGCGCAGCAGGCTGCACAGCGCCTCGTGGCGGTCGGCGATGCGGTGCGGATCGGCGCACTCGAACGCGACGCCGTCCAGACGCCACACGCGCAGCCAGTCGCCGCCGCGGGTGATGACGTCGTGCTCGGTGACCAGCGACGAGAACGGCACAAAGCGCGACAGCGCGTTCTCCTGGGCAGCCCGGTCCCAGTAGCGGGGCTTGGCCGTCGCCGTGGGGCGCAGCAGATCAGCGAACGCGGGCATCGCGGCCTCCGCGGTAGGGATACGGGGCGTAGCTGCGCGCGCCCCAGAAGTGGCGATTGCGGTCCAGCAGCCGCAGGCGCATCGCGAGGAAGGCCTGGCGAAAACGCTGGTCGTCCTTGCGCGTGAGGTACCGCATCCAGACGAGCGCCGGCACCAGGCCGAGACCCGCCACCGGCACGATCCACCAGGTCAGGATCGGGCCGATCCACAGGACCAAGAGCGCGCTGCCGCCCACGAGCACGACGAACGGCACCAGGGGCACGCCGAAGAGCATCGGCGGCCGCGTCGCGCCCTTGTAGATGGCCTCGGCCACGACGTGCCCCTCAGGCGACGATGAAGCTGGAGAAGGCCGCCGCGCCGCCGATCAGCGTGCCGCCGATCAGGACGTTGGCGACGTCGGACAGGCGGGCGCCCTGGAAGATCATCTTGAAGCCCGCCCAGATGATCGCGATCGTCACGACCGCGATCGAGATCACGATGAGGATGTCCTCGATCTTGATGACGGTCTCGTTGATCTTCTCGAAGCCCTGGGCGAAGACCGGCGGCGGCAGCAGCGCCGAGGCGATGCACAGCCACAGGACGATGACGGCCAGCAGGCCGCGGCGATTGAAGGGACGCGGTTCGGAGGGACGCGACGGCTCGATGCGTCGCAGGAACAGGTTCCAGCGCATGGTGCTCTCCAGTGAACTGACGGCGGGGGACACAAGCTCAGGCTCTGCGCCGTCGTCACGGGGGCTTCATCAGGCGCATCGTTCGTGCCGCGTCGACGACGCGGGCGACGTAGCCGTGGGAGATGCCGGTGCTGAAGTCGCCGGCGTAGTAGCAGGACAGGGCCCGCTGGAGCGAACGCTGGCCGGGCAGGCCGGCGCGGTCGAAGCACTCGCCGAGCACCTGCTGCATCGCCTGCAGGTTGCGGCAGGCATCGAAGGCAGCTGCCGGGTCCAGGTTCAGACGCGCGAAGTTGGCGCGGT
The DNA here is from genome assembly GCF_016583785.1 of Rubrivivax gelatinosus. Taxonomy (GTDB): domain Bacteria; phylum Pseudomonadota; class Gammaproteobacteria; order Burkholderiales; family Burkholderiaceae_C; genus Rubrivivax; species Rubrivivax gelatinosus_B. Next base: position 61,158 of record NZ_NRRU01000004.1, read on the forward strand.
TGATCTGCGCCAGGCCCAGGCTGTAGTTCCAGCCGTCGCGCTCCAGCATCGCCACGGTCGCCAGCGCCTCGGTGCGGTGGCGCGGCTGGCGCTCCAGGCGGCCGCCGACGACGCCGATGGCGTACGGGTTGGCGCCGCTCTCGGTGTCGATGAGCAAGAGCGCGGTGCTGGGGTGCACCTGCGGCGCACAGGCGACGACCAGCGAGGTGAGGGCGGCGGGGTCCAGCGGCATGGCGGCCTCAGCAGTCGGAGCAGCCCGAGCCTTCGGGCGGCTGGCTGGCCTGCCAGCGCGCGAAGTCTTCGTCGAAGCGCGTGTCCCAGCCCGGCAGCTGCGCCTTGGCGACGTCGCTGAACTCGGTGACGCTGTCGCCGCTGTTCCACCAGGTGCGGCTCCAGAGCTGGTTGTCGATCTGGACCGAGATCGCGCCGCGCCAGTCGCAGACGTACTCCGGCCCGTTGGGCGCATCGACCTGTCGCGTGTACTGGGGCGGGCAGAAGGCGGGAGCTGCCGCCCATTGGTGGCCGGACCGGTTTCCCGGCCCGGCCATGTCGCAAGTCGGGAACGGCCGGCCGTGCCGAAGGTCGCGAAAGAGCTGGTGGATCGGCGGCACGCACTGCGGGATGGACCTCCAGCTCGGAGCGGCCAGGCACAGCAGCACCAGGCAGCCATCGAGCGCCTGGACATGAGCGCATGCAAGCATCAGGGCCAGGGGGGCGGCCAGCTTGGCAGCCCTGGCCTTGCGCTCTACAGTGGGTTGGCGGTTCATGTCGCACTCGGGATGGATTGAGGGGCCGGGAAGCGATTGGATCGGCTGCATCGGTGCCTTCAATCTAAACCCAATACGGGTCAATAAATGCGATGACTTCGAACACCAATTCGTCGCACCAAGGGCCGCAACACCCACCGGCTCCTGTGTCAGACATTGAATCGATCGGTGGCTACTTCCACACGAACCGGATCGAGATCCAGGACTTCCGGTATTACGCTCTCGTCGTGGACTTGAGGCCGCGCATTGATTTCGAACGGGATCACCTTCCGGGTGCGTTCCATTACGTCCCGGGCGATCCCGATGACTCGTCAGGCGGCGCGCGATTGGCCCAGGAGGCGGCGCCGCGGTCCTACATGCCGGACCCGCTCGGGACGCTGCTGGCCCGGGTCAGGCCGGGGCAGCGGGTGCTGCTCTACTGCACCAGCGGCGAGCCGACGGCGCGCAACCTGGCGGCCGCGCTGCGACTGCAAAACTTGGGGGTCGACGTGCTGCCGGGCGGCTGGGACAGCTACCGGCAATGGGTGCGTGCCGGGCTCGAGTTGCTGCCTCGTCTGGTGAGCTGGCGGGTGCTCGCGTCGCCGCTGGGCTGCGAGACCTCGCGCGTGCTCGACAGCATGGGGGCGCACGAGACGCACCAGACGCTCGACCTGCAGCGCATGGCCGGCTGGACGGCCGGCTCGAGGCAGGCCGCGGGGACGCAGCCGAGCCAGGAGGCCTTCGAGACAGCCATCATCGACCGGCTGCGAGACTTCAGTGCCGAACGGCCGGTCTGGACCAGCTTCGTGCCCCGACAACTCGGCGCCCTGGAGCTTCCCCCGGCGCTCGGCGACGCGATCGCCGTGTCGCCGCTTTACCGGCTCGACGTCCCGCTGCCCGAACGGCTGCGGCACTGGCGGCACAGCGACGCCGAGGACGCCGGTGAGCCCGCTAGCGGGCAGGACGTTGCGGACGAGATGCTGGCCGCGACGCTTCTCGGCGAACTCGCCCCTGACCTCGAAGCTCAGGTGTCGGCTGTCGGCATATCCCGCCGCGAGTTGCCGGTACTGGCCTTCGATTCGTTCGAGCCGGCAGCGCTGTCCGCGGCGATTCGCGCCTGGCTCGGCGAGGAGGATGACGCAGACGACGAGGATGGCGAAGACAGGGCGGATGAGGGCGAGGACGAGGACGGCGAGTCCAGCAGGCCGGCATGAACCGCCAGCTTCACGGCGCCGCGGCGGCGGGTCACGCCCAGCCGCCGATTGAGTCGCCGCACTCGCGAGTCGACGGCGCACGCGCTGAGCGCGAGCTTGGGGGCGATCTGCTTGCTCGTCAGCCCGGCCTCGAGATCCATCAGCAGCGCGCGGTCCTCCTCATCCAGGCCGGCGAGCGCGAGCACATCCTGGTTCGCCTGCTCGATCCACCACTCGTGCAGTTCGAACGCCACGGTGCGCGCTTGCAGGCGCAGCGCCGCAAAGGCCGCGTCGTCGTGAAAGTAGCCCGGCGTCGCCGAGCCCAGGCATAGCAGCCCGCGGCGCGTGTAGCCCAGCGGGCCGTGGACGGGCACCAGTACCGTCGAGGCGAAGCCGCAGGCGCGGGCCACCTCGAACGCCACGGGGTAGTCGCCGGTGAGCCGGCCCAGCCGCTCGGCCACGGCGACCGGCAGGCGCTCCATCGCGTAGGCGACCCAGGGGTGCGCCTTGCAGTCGCGCGTGCCCTGGAGCTCGTCGGCCAGCAGGGGATCGCAGGCGGTCAGCACGCCGCACGCCTCGACGCCGTCTCCGTCCCGCACGAAGCTCGCGAAGGCGGCTCTCTCCGCCCCCAGCGCCTGGGCCACATCGCGAAGGCGCTCAACGGCTTCTGAAGCATCTGCGGCATCCGCGATGCGCATAGCCGCCGCATGAACCCGGGCCGGGTAGTCCGCACGCGAGACGACCGCAGCCAGCGCACGGGCCTCACGCCCGGTCGAGCAGGCGGCGGCCATGGCGGGCGAGCTCCTGGTTGATCAGCGGGTCCTGATAGCGCTCGGCTTGTGTGGTGGCCCAGGCGAGGAAGCCGTCGAGGTTCTCGAACAGCATGCATGCGGTCGCCGTGGCTCGCGCGGTCGCCTCGTGCCGCTCGACATAAAGCTCGGCGCCGTGGCGCCGGAGCACGATCCCCAGGCTGCGTCTGCCGTGAGCCGGTCCGAAATGCAAGACCGCAGGGCTGTCCGCGTGCGAGCGAGCCTGCTGAAGCGGTGGTCGGCCCCGGCCGTGACGCAACGGGGGGCACGAACGCTGATCGAGCTGCATGGCGCCTCCGAGATGGGGAGTGGTAGGCGGGGCCGCTTCGGGGAGGCGGCTGTCGGTGGCCGCGGTGCCCCGGGCTTCTCGGCAACGGCCCATAGATAACCACGGCGTGCAGTGCAATCCAAGAGGACGGCCGCCCACTTTGCGTTACCAATGGCAACCGGGCGTGTTGAGCACGGGGCAGCAACAAGCTCAATCGAGCAAGCGTTGCCGCGTTAACGCTAATGCGCCGACTGGTGCAGATCAACGCAGACGGGTTCGCATCGCATTGCCGGAACTTTACGGGACGTCTTGAAACTCGTGCGCCAGATCGAGCTGCTGATCGTCAACGCCGTCGTTTCTTCTGCTGTTCTTCAAAGTTTTAACGAGAAGTTTCCGTGCGCGTTCTACCGGGAGTGCTTTCGTGATGCGATGGATCCCAGGTAAGGCTGCGGTGGCCGCCAACGAAGGGGGAGAAGATCATGCTGATTCTGTTCACGCGCGAAGCCGAGCCGGATGCGCCGTACTGGACGGGCAGGGTGCTGCTGGGTGCACTGGACGCGCTGGCCTGGCCGGCGGCGTGGATGGCGCTGGCCTTCCAACTGCCCGAGCGCGGCGGCATGGTCGGCGGCCTGATGATCAGCCTGGCTGCGCTGGCGGCCGTGCGACGGCTTCACACGGCCCTGTGTGAGAACCACCGCTACCGGTTCACGACGTGGAAGGTCGGCAAGGTGCTGCTGGGCCTCTACTTCATTGGCGTCGTGATGAAGCTGCTGACGATGCTGCCGCAGTGACGACGAGGCCCGGGGCGAGCACGGTGCGTGCACCCCGGGCGTTCTCCGATGGCGGCGCGCCGCACGGATGCGCGGCGTCGACCGATTCGCCGTCAGTGGTCCGCTTGTGCCCGGGTATCGCTCCAGGCGTCGATGTCGACTCGCCGCCAGCCCACGGCGCGCGTGCTCAGCCGGAACGGCGGCGGGAACCGCCTCTCGGAGATCAAGCGGTAGATCGTCGTGCGCCCGAGCCCGGTCTCCTTCATCACGGCGGGCAGGCGCAGAAACGTGGGGCGCGTGTCCTGGCCACGCGGGCCGTAGTCGGGGGTCGTCTGCTGCATCTCGGGCTCCTCGTGCGTCGCATAACGTCCCGCCAGCGTAGCGGCAGCGAGCCCAAATAAATGCGATGACTTCGCGGGCCGTTTCGTCGGGCGTTCGACGGTCGGCGTTGAACGCCGGCGGACAGAGGAAGGCTGCCGTGCATCGCGCCGCAGCCCGCGCGTATCAGTGGGGCGTCACGCACTCCAGCGAGGCGGTGCCCGAAGAGGCTCGGTGTCATCGCCCGCGAGGGCCTTCGCCGGCGGCAAGGCCTACTTCGCCGCATTCACGCTGCCGCCGGCGTCGGAGTCCGGACGGCGTGTCAGGCTGAAGGACGACCTGCTCGGGGGCTTCTTCGGCGACACCGTGTTTGCCCGGCGCTGACCTTCCTCGACGGCGAGGGGCAGGTGCTGCAGGCCGGGGTCGTCGACATCCGGTTCGTGCGCCCGAGCTTCCTCGGCCACCCGTTCTTCGTCGGGTCGGTCCTCGCGCCCGACGGCGCCGCGCGGTTCGTCGTCTACGGCGAGCCGGCCGGCACGCGGGCGCGCGTCGACACGTACAGCGGAGGCATCGCCTACACGACAGGCACCAGCGTCGTCGTGGCGCCGGCACGGCCGATGACGATGACGATCCCCTGCACCGCCATCGGCACGTTCCAGCTCGCCCTCGACTGAGTAACCGTGTCGCCTGTCAATCCGCAGCCGTTGGTGCGCCAGGGCGCATCAGCCCGTTTGGTTACGGGTGGCCGCTCCGCAGCGGGTGCCGCCATTCGCGGAAGGCGGGTGAGTGACCGCTGCCGGCCAACAGCGGCCGCTCGGTCGTAACCCGTACCAACGGGTGTAGGGCTGAGGTGCTTTGACCTTTGGGCCTCTGATCGACCCGCGATCTTGCCCCTTTCTCACTCCCGCCAGGCTTGTTGGTATGCTGAACTGCATGCGCGAGAAGTACATCTCGGTCGACATCGAATCCTCCGGCCCCATCCCCGGCGAGTACAGCCTGCTAACCATCGGTGCTTGCCTGGTCGATGATGACTCGACGACCTTTGCGGCATCGCTCAAGCCGCTGAACCGAAACGCGGTGCCGGAAGCGATGAGCGTCAGTGGCCTCTCACTTGACGAACTCGAGCGCACTGGCCAGCCCCCGGCTGAAGCCATGGCTGCGTTTGGCGAGTGGATCGCTCAAGCCACGCAGGACGGGACGAAGGCAGTCTTTGTTGGATTGAACGCTCCGTTCGACTGGAGCTTCGTCAACTACTACTTTCACCGCTTCGTGGGTGGCAACCCCTTCGGATTCACTGCGTTGGACATCAAGGCGCTGTATATGGGCGCAACCGGGTGCACCTGGCACCAGACGGGCTCAAGCAAGATGGCCAAGCGGCTGAGTCCGAAGCGCACCGGGACGCACGATGCGCTTGAGGACGCCTTGTATCAGGCTGAGCTCTTTCGCCTGACTCGCAGCATCTCTAGTCGCTAGCCTCGCTGAGCTGCCCCGACCGGCACCTGCTCCATCGGAAGAAGCCGCCTTTCAAGCCTGGCACTCCGGGATGCAGACTCCTGCACCCACACGCGCAGGCTCCGGGAAGACCTCAGGTTGCCGACGATCATGAACACGATGCCGGCACGCATGTCCGAAGCTGCACCTGCATGGTCCTCCGCGAGACGGCGGTCCAGCTCAGAGGGGACGGGTTCGGGCTCCGGGTGTGTATGCCAAAGCCCAACAAAGTGCAGGCCACGCTCGAACTGCGTCCTGCGTTCAGCAGCCATTCGCTGCGCGTCGAACGTGACCCTGGCATATGAAGATTGACGCGGCTCAAGCTGAGTCGCCGCGTTAATCACGATACGGGTACTAGACAGGTCCCGTGAGTAGAGTTGGCCGATTCGCTCGCGCGACGTGCGGCCGCGCTGCGCCTGCCCCATCAGGAAACTGACTACGCTTGCCTCAAGCACCAAGGACCAGCTCGCGCCCGCCAAGCGGTAGGTCAGCTCAGTCGCCATCGGGCTCGATGACATCGCGGAAGTTGCGTTCAATCTCCATCGCGCCGCTCGCAGAGCCCAGGACTGCCACCACTGTACGCGGCTCACTTCGAACCGGAAGGCTGTCGAAGAACTCGCGAGAGCGAATGCGCGACCACACCTTTGGCAGAGCGGCCGCACCGTCGATGATGTCCAGGACTCGTTGGGCCACGAAGCCTGCAGCTTGCCCGATGTCGGCGCTTCCATATTGGTGGAAGCCCGCGCCACACATCGGCAGCCGAACTCGAGGGTCATCTGGCCACTCGGCCACATTGACTGCTTGGTCGGCGGGATCTGACATTGGCCACACATCGGCAGCGCCGAGTGCAACCACATGGGCCGCGGCACAGAAGGGCTCGACCCAGGTCATCACCACGGGCGTTCCAGCAAGACGGCCATGGCGTTGCGCAGACAGCAGGGTTCGGACCGCCGACTCAGCGGTGCAGTCAACCACCAGGTCGAAGGCGCCGGGCTGCACATGGGTCTGGACGTACTTGGCTGCGCGCATCGGCTCAGCTTTCACGGAGACACCAGGCACCTCTCGCAGCAAGCGAGCTTGCAGGTCAAGCACCTTGTACCTGCCGACGCTGGTGTGCCCTAGCGTATGCCTACCCGTGTTCTCAGACTCCATAGTCTCGTGGTCGACGGCAGTGAGGTCGCCGACGCCCGAGCGCACGAGGTGCTCGGCGACGGGTGCTCCGAGCGAACCTGCCCCCAGAAGGAGCACTCGGGCCTTGCGCCGCAGATGCAGGATGTCCAGGCCTTGGCCACGAGCAAGTGCCCAGTCGGCATCAAGGCGCCTCACGCCAACCGGGAAGATACCGGCGGGCGCCAGACCTGGCACGACCGCAGGAGTCAACAGATAGCCATATGCGATCTCCCCGTGCACGAAGATGACGGAGTAGGGACGAGGCTTGCGGTCCTTGTGCTTGGCCAGCCAGGCCGGCAGCTGAACCTCCCCTGCCGTCACCTGCGACACCAGTTGTCCAAGCTGCAGGAGAGACGTCGGCCAAGTCTGCGGCGTCCATGCAAAGGTGCTGGGCAGCCGGATGAAGAGCGCGTGGCCGGCGACGTGGGTTCCCGCCGCTCGCCCGTGCCGCACGGCCAGCGACATGGGGTCCTGCGCGCCGGCGGTGGCAAAGACGGCCGCCGCGTTGCGAGTGCCCTCCTTGCCCAACGTAAAGACACCCAGCGCCCCGTCGGCCACGTTCGCCAGGCCACTCAGGTCCGCATCCATTATGACCGGAACGGGGCGCGCATCAGGTGCCTGGCGGCGCTGCAGGCAGTACGCGTCCCAATAGGAGCGTGCCTCCCGCGCGAACTCAAGCTCACGCCATGCCGGGTCGAGGCTCTTGTCGAGCAGTTCCGCGAGTGCCTGCAGCGCACGGCGCACCGCGCCAATCGGATCAGCGTAGTCGTCAGGCTGTGAAGAAACACCGGTGCACACCCGGCCGTTCGACTCGATGTGGGGCACTACAAGGCATCGGCCTTTGCTGACGAACACCTCTGGCGGCTCACCAGGGAAACCCGGCGGTAGCACCAGCTTCGCCTGGCCCGTCGGCAGCAACTCGTGCACCGCGCGCAGCTCCCACCAGTCCAGTTCGCGAGCCGCGCGCAGCACAAGACCGGGCTCCGAACGGAGCCAGGTATCTACTGCCCTTGCAGCGCTCGAAAACGGGGCGTCGCGGTCCATGTACTCGGTCTGTCAGCCGGCGGTGTTGCGCGAGCCGGTAGACGCCGGGCGCGTGGGGTTTCCCGCGGACGGGTTGAGCAGTAGTCCGCCGAACACGCCTTCAGGCCTCAGCTGCGACGCCTTCCACGCATCGACACCCGCCTGTCCGAAGATATTGCGGATCTTAGTTTCGTCGGCACGGCTGACTTCGTCGCTGAACAGGGCATCGAAGTCAGCTACAAGCCTCGCGTGCCATGCCTTGAACTGCCGCTCGCGCAGGCCGCCATCTGTCCGCCACTTGTCCGCGAAGTTCTCGAACGGCAGCTTCGGATTGGGCACTTCCGCGTAGCCCTTGCCGCGCTCGATGAACTCCGGCAGACGGTCCGCCACCTCCAGCGCGACTTCGATGGCCGAGCTGAACGAGCGCTTCTCGTGGGTCACGAGATAGTCGTAAGCCTTCGCCGCCAGGGTCACCAGGATGACCGAAATCGGCATGGCGTCTCGAATCTCCTGAGGCATGCCGCGGAAGTAGCTGTCGCGGTGCACTTTGAGGATCTGCACGATGCGGCGCAAGATGTCGTCGATAGCCACCGGCGTGTCCGGCACCGGGTCGATCTGCGCGTGGTCCATCGCAACCTTCGAGAGAACCATCTTCTGGAACTCGAAGCGCTTGTCGGCGATGGCGCAGAACCAGGCAATCAGGTCTTGCGGGTTTGACGGCGACCAGACGTGCACCTTGTCGCGCACCCGGAGGTCCGTACCCGTGATGCCGAGACTCAACGGGATCGCGGGTGTGACGTCGAAGTAGAACGCGAAACCCGGATACTGCAGGCGCCAGCAGCGGTTCTTCTCGTCGGGCTCACCTGCATCGGGGTCCGCCCCCTCCAACGCCTTACCGAAATCGGCGAAGAACTGCTCCGACTCGCGCAAGTTGGTGAAGCGCGGGGAGCTGAGCTTGACGATGATATCCAGGTCGAACTTCTGCGGCCCGTAGCCCGCCACCGTCGTCTGCGTCGCCATCGAGCCTTGGACGAGCATGTGAACATCGGCCTCGCCAACGCCGAGCTTTCGGGCGATGTGGCGCCCCAGCTTCTCGTACTTCTCGATTGCCTTGAGCCGCTTCTCGCGCGGCAGCTCCAGCTTGTGCAGCAGCCCAACGATGAGCTTCTCCCACTGAGCCTCGTCACGACGCGCAGACAGGGCTGCGATGACACGCTTGGAGAGCTTGTTTTGTGTACTCATGAGTTCCCTCTTGGTGTCACGGATTGAGGTCAAAGGACTCACCGGTGGGCTCGTGACGCGCCTCCCGACGAGTGATGCGGATGGTTTCTTCGAAACCCTTTGAGCCCTGAACCGACTCGTAGACGACAACGGTCGCGTGATGTCGTGCTTGCAGCTTCTGCCCCAGCCTTAAGCAGGCACTTGCAGGCGCACCAACAAACAAATGCACCGTTCCAACCTTCCACTGGTCCTGCAGGACCTTCAAGGCTTCGTCCACGCACAGGCCGAAGGCGACCAGGTCTTCCGGCCGCGCGATGGCGTCGATGCCCTGGCGCTCTGCCCGTATGTGCATCGTGGGCGCGCCGGAGATCGGCACGCGGTCGTCGGCGATGTCGAAGGTAAGGCTGACCCGCAGGCATGCCTCTCCCCCGCGCTCGCCAACGCCGGCGGTGGACACCTGGAACTGGTTGGCACTCGAACCCACTGACCAGAGCCACCGATTCTTTGACGCATTCCTGAAGGGCTGGAACACCGTCACGTTGGCCTTGTCGCCAATGACGCGGCCGGCGAGAACCAAGACCGAGGTGCTGGAGAGCGGAAACAGCGCCAGGCGCTCCGGCGCCTGTTCGTCGCTGCTCGACCCCTCCAACACGCCGCGCAGAGCGACCGTCGAATCCCGCAGCCCTCGCATGACCACAGACCAATACGCAGCATCGTGAGGGTCTGGCAGCTGACGCGGGATGGACACCAGCGCCTGGGGCGACTTCTCGTCCGCCCGAATGCCCTGAGACCAAAGGGCTTCGCCCATCTCTGCTTGGGTCAGCGGCGGGTGAACCTGCCCCGTGATGCTAGCGATCAGGCTGATGGCGCGCGCCCGCGGGTAGGCCAGCGTGTCCAGCAGCCGCCGAACCGCCGCCACACTGCGTTCACGCATTGCATTGAGGTACTCGACCGAGTACCTATCGGCATCGACGCGGTCAATCGTCCGATGACACTTGTCGCAGAGCAGCAAGATGTTGTCGGGGTCGTCCGCCAGCTCTGCCGACCGAGCAGGGTCACCGCGAGGCCCATCTGGCGATGCGGCGACGATGTGCGCCAAGTAGCTGAAGTTGCCGGTCGTCGTTGCGCCGAGGTGGGTGCGCAGATCTTCGGCACACCCGTCCATCTGGCAGCGCCAGGCGGCGCGATACAGCACCTTTTCCCTGGTTGGGGAAGTGATGGCTCCTGCCCGGCCGCTGCCCTTGCGCGCCTCAATGAGCCCGCACGCCGCGAGCGACGCCTTCAGCCAGGCCTGAAGCGCCGGCTTCTTGACCGACGTGGCTGCGAGAGCGGCTGTTTCCGGTGTGATGCTTCGCGGCGAGCTCGTGACAGGCGCCAGCAAGACCGTCAACCCGCGCTTGGCGACCACCTCGTCGACGCACTGCTGGCCGAAGTCGCCGGAGCCGACCTGCTGCCACGGTTCTGAGGCCTTCGCCGGACGTGCCCACACTGCGGAGCTACCCTGACGAGTGGCAATCAGCACCTCCGACTTGCCAGATCGCGCCACAGACGTGCCAATCGCTGCCGCGAGCTCAGCATCGTTCAAGGCAGGCGCAGGTACTTTGGTCATACTTGCTGGACGAATATACAGTACTTGTCTAGGGTTTTCACTTGGTTGGGCTCGTACCAGTCAGTCCCAGCTAGGGGAGAAGGGGGAGCCCTACCGTTGTATGAGGTGTGCCGGCCAAAAACGGACAACGCGACTCTTGTCCGGTCTCGTCGGCAGCCCCGCATACATGGGAGGATCAGGGGGCGGCGCATGAAGAGGACTTCAAAGTGCTGGACGACGAGAACACCGACAGAAAGTACGCGACGTCGTCTGACGTTCAGGCGGCGATCGAGCAACTTGGGCTCTCGCCGGCCCACAAGGTGCACCGCGCAGCGCGAGTGCTCATGGGCGGGTCTGAGTACCAGGACCCCTCAGAACTGCTCGACGAGGCTGTGAAGCGCTGCATGCAAGCGGCCGCCGGCCAACCAGGGCGCCCTTGGCCGCTGGACGTGCCCTTCGAGGCCTACCTGATTAAGTCAATGGAGGGTCTCGCGAGCGACTCACGCGACTCCTGGTACCAGCGCAATCGCGTCGCGATTGAAGCGCTGGCCCTGGAAGGCCAGTCGGCAGACGATGTGCTTGGCGAACTGGACAGGCACGTCCCCTCCGTCGAAGACGCGCTAATCGAGGTCGAAGAGCGAGGTCAGCGCGAGAACGAGGCTGAGGCGCACATTGCCAGAATCAAGGCTCACTTTGCGGACAAGCCGGCGGTCACCAACCTGATTGAGGGCAGGCTCGCCGATCTCAGCGCCACTGAAACTCGCGAAATGTTCGACATGACGCAGACGGAGTACGACAGTGCTCATCGGGCGTATCGGCGCGGCCTGGAGCAGTTATTCGCCGATGGGGGCAAGCGATGATCAAGCGCAAGCACGCCAATGAATTGGCCGCGCTCCGGCGGCTCGCCCTAGAGGACGTCTTGCTAGCGAGCGAGGCTGACCTTCGCGAACAGGCTGAAGAGGAAGGCCTCGACTTCAACGAGCTAGCTGAGAAGATTCGTTCTTCCATGCGCGAGGCGGCCGCCAGCGTGCTTCGCGAGCAGCTCGTGAAGGACAGAACCCCCGCGTCCACTCAACGGCGAGCGTCGAAGTGCCCTTCTCTTGAACGCATCAAGGAAGCCATTCGGGAAGTCTTTGCTCGAGAGCCAGAGCTTCGAGTAGCTTTCAGAGATGGCAGGCAGCAATCGCAGAGCGACTGGGAGAGCCTGTACGACGACCTTGTCCGACTTGGCGCCCTGAAGCCAGATGAGCGCGATTGATGTCGAACGGCTCAGCGAACCCGAGCGTCTCCTTTGGCGCTACGGCGTCACAAGGCCCGAGCACATCGACCTTGACGCGATAGCCGACGACCAAGGCGCGCCGGTCCGCTACGCGCCACTTTGTGGCTGCGAGGCTCGATTGGTCGCGATCGGCAAGAGAGCCGCCATCACGGTGAACTCGGGCTGCCGACCGGAGCGTCAGCGCTTCTCAGTCGGGCATGAGCTGGCCCACTGGATGCGGGACCGGCATACGGGCGGCTTCCAGTGCGCCCAAGAGGACATCAGCCCTCAGAACGTCAAGGCGAAGTCAGCGGAAGCGGAGGCAAACGCGTACGCCAGCCAACTGCTCCTTCCCAACTACCTCGTGGACCCTTGGATCCAGGGCCGCAAGACCAGCTTGGAGACAGCGAAGCAGCTGGGACAGGATTTCCGCGCGAGCCTGACGGCATCGGCAATCAAGCTCGTGAAGCGGTCGGCGGTGGCTGCGTGTGTCTTGTGCCACAAGCCGCACGGCCTCTCATGGTCCGTACGGAACGATGCCATGCCAGAGGACACCTACATTCCGAGCGAGCTGAGTTATGAGACTGCGGCCTTCGGTATGGTGTTCGACGACGGGGAGCGGATGTCACGACCTGCCGTCGAACCAGCGAGTCGGTGGGTGTCGAGTCAGGCTCTCCGAACCGCGGAAGTCGAGTCTCAAAGCGTCCGGCTTTCGGAGGGCGTGGTCCTAACGGTGATCGGGGTGAAGACTTCCGCGGCCGCTGCGAAGCGGCAGTCTGCCCCTCGACGGTGATAGCTACTCAGTGGCCGCTTGCGGCGCCAGCGAACATTCAAAGGCAAATCGAAGGGTCTGCATTCACTCTGCTGCTGTTGCCCACCGACGCAAGCCGAAGGACAGCAAAGGGTCAATAGCACGCCGTGGAGCTTCGCGGGCGAGCACCCGAGATCAGTCTCAAGCTGCCGGTCGGTTTCGCGCGTTCATCGCGGAGGCATCGATGCGACGGCGAAGCGCAGGCTCCGAGCACCGCGCGCGTCGCTGCTTGCACTCGGTCGACGCTTTGCGGCCCCGTGTCGCACCTCGACGCCGTGGCAGTAGCGGAAAGCTCCCGGACCGCAGCGCAAGGGGATGGGACCGTGCCTCGGGTGGGCCGGCCAAACCTTGTAGGATGTCTTGGGGCCTAAGTGCTGCTTAGGACTAGCAGGCGGGCCGGCCTCTTCGGTGCGAGTTTTCGGACACCGATCGGACACGACCTACCCAGAAAGACAAACAGGCTAGCAACTTTCGTCGCTAACCTGTTGTTTATTCTGGCTCCCCGACCTGGGCTCGAACCAGGGACCTACGGATTAACAGTCCGGCGCTCTACCAACTGAGCTATCGGGGAAGGAAGACCAAGAGTATAGCCCGAAAAATCAGGATGTCAAAACCTGACCGATGCGCTGGCCCTGAGCGTTCGTGATTCCAGCGCGTACAGATAGACGTGGTCGAACTGGTAGGGCGATTCCTTCCAGGCCTTGCGGTCGAAGACGTTGTCGACCCCGGCGCGCCAGACGATGCTGCGGCCGCTGCTCAACTGCTGGGTCCAGCGGGCACCCAGGTCCAGGCTGGCCCAGCCGGGGATGCGCACGCTGTCGTCGTAAGGCAGCACGACACGGTCGCCTTCGGCGCGCAAGTCGGCCTGCATCACCAGCCCCGCCACCTGCGCCACGCGCCAGTCGGCACCTAGACGCAGTGTCTTGGACGGCACGTTCTCCGGCCGCAGGCCGTCGCCGCTGCCGGACTCGTGGCGCACGGCGTCCAGCAGCATTGCGCTCGCGCGCCAGTCCACTGCGCCCTGGCGCCACAACACGTTGGCTTCGATGCCGCGGTGGCGCTGTTCGCCGACCACACCCTGGCGGCAGGAGTCGTCGACGTCGCCGTCACAAGCGGCGTTCAACTCGCCGATGCGTGGGCGTTCGATCTGAAACAGCGCGACGCTGGCTTCGAGCTCGCTGCCGGCGTGTTTGACGCCAATCTCGCGCTGGCGGCTCTTCAGCGCCGGCAGCGCCTGTCCGGCGTTGACGTAGCGCGGCCGGTTCGGCACCACCGCCGACTCGACGCCGCGCCCCCAGCTCGCGTAGGCCATGGTCTGCGGCGTGATCTGGTAGGCCAGCGCCAGCCACGGCGTCGTGACGTCCTGGTCGTAGTCGGTGGCGCGCAGGCCGCCGTCGTCGTCTGCGCTGGTGCGCACGCTCTCGCGCGTCAGGCGCGTGTGGCGCAGCCCGCTCCACAGGCTCCAGCCGCCGGGCAGTGTCATGGCGTCGCGAACGAAGAACTCGGTGCTGCGTTCGTCGCGGTCGGTGTTGGGGCTCAGCGTCCCGTCCGAGCCATCGGTGATCATGCTGCCGTCGTCCTTGCCGACGCCGGCCCACTGATACACCTGATCCTCGAACCGTCCCGTGTACTTCGTTCGAAGCGCGCCGGCTTCCAGCGCGTGCCCGATGACGCCGGTTCGTGCGCTGCCGCTGATGGCGACCTCGAGCGCGCTGCTGTCCCGGCGCTCGTTCAGGCTGCGGTACTCGTAGTAGTCGAAGCTGCCGTCGGGGGCGTAGCGGTCGGGAAACTCGAGGCTGGGGTCGGCCGCGTAGCAGCCGTAGCACCCATAGGGAAACGCGGTGCGATCGTCCATCCGCAGCTTCTGCACCATCGCGTGGGCGCGCAGCTCCCAGTCGCCGGCCAGGCGCTGGCGCCAGCGCAGCGAGGCGGTGTCGCCTGCCATCTCGACCGGGCCGTTCCAGGGCTGTTGGTTCAGGTTGGTGCGCAGGTCGATGTCCTTGGCGTCGGGCACGACGTTGCCGCGCATGCTGTAGCCGGCGATGCTGGGCTGCTGCTGGCGGCTGCTCTCGGCTTCGAACTCGATCACGCTGTCGCTGCCGAACTGCCAGTCCAGCGCCACGGCGAGCAGCCGGCGGTGGCCGTCGGTGTCGTGCACACGCGGCTCCATGTCCTCGTAGGCGGCGTTGATGCGCCAGCCGAAGGCGCCGTCGGGGCCGGCGCGGTCGCCGACGTCGACGGCCGCACCGGTGGTGCTGGAGCCTTCCCACCAGAGCGTGGCGCTGCGTTTGCCGGCCACCGGGCGCTTGACGCGCAGGTTGACCAGGCCGCCGGGCGCGCTGGTGCCGGCCTGGATGCCGCTGGCGCCCTTGAGCACCTCGACGGCTTCCTTGTTCTCCAGCGCGAAGCTGGTTTCGCCGCTGACCGGCAGGCCGTCGCGGCGCACGTTGAAGCGGTTGTCCAGCGTGTAGCCACGCACCGATAGGCCGGCCCAGTAGCCGGTGGCGTTGTAGGCCTCGGAGACGCCGGCGTCCAGCCGCGTGATGTCGCCCAGCCGCTCGACGTTTTCGTCGACCAGGCGTTCGCTGCCGTAGACCTGGGCCTGCAGCGGCGTGCGCGCGTCGGTCTGGCCGGGGAACCCGGCGAAACCGGGCAGGCGCTCGAAGCTGCCGGTGATCGTGATCGTCTCGGTCGTCTGCGCCGTTGCGGCGAAACTGGAGACGAGGAGAGCTGCGGCGAAAGCGCAGCGGGTGAGCGTGTGTTGTCTTGCCATCGGTTACCTTGGGCGATGGCAGGGCGGCATACCGGAGGACGGCCGGCGCGTGCGCACGCACCTGGGCCCAAAGGTGTGCTTCCCTGCGCGAGCATTACCTCGTGCCGTCCGGTGAAGGACGGGTCGCCGCCTCGGCCTTGCAGCGTCGGCGGACGATCAGGTTCAAAGGGACTCTCTCAGTCGGCCGTCCGCGCATGGCAGGCGGCCAACACCCCTAGCGAATGCCCCGCGCACCGGGTAGGTGGCGCGAAGCGGGGCGGATGATACGTCAGCGGTGGCGGCCGATGACGATCCGTGTCAATCCGGTGAAGGCGTCGTCACGCCGAGCAGGCGGTGCAGCTGCGGGCTCGAGGTCGTGTACTGCAGCAGCACGCGGCGCTCGGCGTCGACGTAGGGCACGGCGGCGAAGGCGGCGAGCGTCGCCTCGTGGAAGCCGCACAGGATCAGCTTGCGTTTGCCCGGGTAGTGGCAGATGTCGCCGACGGCGAAGACGCCGGGCACGCTGGTCTCGAAGGTGGCGGGATTCACCGTCACCAGCTTGTGTTCGAGCTCCAGCCCCCAGTCGGCGATCGGCCCCAGGCGTGGGCTCAGGCCGTGGAAGACGAGCAGGTGCTCCAGCGCCAGCGTGTCGCTGCCGCCGTCGGCTGTCATCAACTGCAGGCGCGCCAGCGTCTCGCCTTCGGTCTCGAAGCCGGTGATCTGGCCGATGACGACCCGCAGCGTGCCGGCGGCGCGCAGCTCGGCCAGGCGCCGCACCTGCGCCGGCGCGGCGCGGAACTCGTCGCGCCGGTGCAGCAGCGTGACGCTGGCAGCGCGCTGCGCAACGTCGGTGGCGAAGTGCAGCGCCCAGTCGACGGCTGAGTCGCCGCCGCCGGCGATGACGAGATGGCGGCCGGCGAAGGCCGCGGCGTCGCGCACGCGGTAGAAGAGCTGGCGCCCGGCTAAGCGCTCGATGCCGGCGACACGCAGCGTCTTGGGCTGGAACGAGCCGACCCCGCCGGCGACGAACACCGTGCGCGCAAGGAAACGGGTGCCGGTGCTGGTTTCGCAGTCGAAGCGGCCGTCGGCCGTGCGCGCCAGCGAACGCAGTTCCTGGCCGAGGTGCAGCGTCGGCGAAAACGGCGCGATCTGCTGCTGCAGCCGCTCGACGAGCTCATGCCCGGTGCACACGGGCACGCCGGGAATGTCGTAGATCGGCTTGTCGGCGTAGAGCTCGGCGCACTGGCCGCCGACGTGCAGCAGCGCATCGACGACGTGGGCGCGGATGTCCTGCAGCCCGAGCTCGAAGACCAGGAACAGCCCGACCGGGCCGGCGCCGACGATCAGCGCGTCGGTCTCGATCGGGGTAAGCGGCGCAGCGCCGGGCGGCGAGCTGGGTGTCATGCGGGTCGCCGGGCGCTACCGGCTGCTCAGCGGATCAGGTGCTGCAGCTTGTCCTTGCGGTCTTTCCACTCGTCGGCGTCGGGCTGCGGCGCCTTGCGCTTGGTGATCGTCGGCCAGACCTTGGCCAGTTCGGCGTTCAGCTGCACGAACTGCAGTTGATCGGAGGGCACGTCTTCTTCGGGCAGGATCGCGTTCGCCGGGCACTCCGGGATGCAGACCGCGCAGTCGATGCATTCCTCGGGATCGATGACGAGGAAGTTCGGCCCTTCACGGAAGCAGTCGACGGGGCAGACATCCACGCAATCGGTGTATTTGCAGCGGATGCAGGAATCGAGAACGACGTGAGTCATGGAACGGGCTCGGTTGTGATGTCAGGACTGACGCGGTCGTGGGGGAGGGCGCCAAGGCGCGGAATTTTACGCCT
Organism: Rubrivivax gelatinosus; assembly: GCF_016583785.1. Taxonomy (GTDB): domain Bacteria; phylum Pseudomonadota; class Gammaproteobacteria; order Burkholderiales; family Burkholderiaceae_C; genus Rubrivivax; species Rubrivivax gelatinosus_B. The sequence continues at coordinate 78,404 of NZ_NRRU01000004.1, forward strand.
CGCCCTTGGGGGTTCCGGCTTGATCTTGCTCATGCGGCAGGGTCGGCGCGGCCAGGGCCAGCGGCGACGCGCCGGCACCGACGACGACGACCGTCGGCCGCCCGGCGTGCCGTGCCGCGGCCTCGGCCAGCGTCGCGACGGCGTGGCTGCTCTGCGCTTCGTCGGGCCAGCCGGCGCGCGAGACGACGAGCACTGGCGTGTCCTGCGTCCAGCCGGCGGCGAGCAGCCGCGCGCCCAGTTCGGCGAGCTGGCGCCCGGCCATGTAGTACACCTGGGTGTCGGCGCTGCGGCCGGCTTCGAGCCGGCGCTCGCGGGTCATCGCGGTGCTGAGCGCGATGCTGCGGCCGCGCGCGCGGCGCGTCAGCGGCCGCTGCGCTGCGGCGGCTGCGGCGAGTGCGGCGGTGACGCCGGGCACGACTTCGCATTCGATGCCGGCCTGCGCCAGTGCCGCCAGTTCCTCCTCGAGCCGGCCGAAGACGCTGGGATCGCCGCCCTTCAGGCGCACGACGACGGCGTGGCGGCGTGCGGTCTCGACCAGCAGCGCGTCGATCTCGGCCTGGTGGGTGGAGTGGCAGAAGCCGCGTTTGCCGACGTCTATCCACTCGGCGCGCGGTGCATGTGCACGCAGCGCCGGGTCGGTCAGCGCGTCGTAGAGCACGACATCCGCTGCGGCCAGGCGGCTGGCGCCGCGCACGGTGATCAGGTCGGCGGCGCCGGGGCCGGCGCCGATGAAGACGACGCGGCCCATCAGCGAGGACCCGGCGTCAGGCCGCCAACGGCTCGTCGCGCAGGTGAAGCCCGCACTCCTTGGCGCCTTCCTGCTCCCACCACCAGCGCCCGGCGCGGTGGTCCTCGCCGAGCGAGATCGCGCGCGTGCACGGCGCGCAGCCGATGCTCGGGTAGAACTGGTCGTGCAGCTCGTTGTAGGGCACGCCGTTCGTGGCCACGTAGTGCCAGACGTCGGCTTCGCTCCAGTCGGCGAGCGGGTAGAACTTCTCGCGGCTGTCGGCGTCGAGCTCGAAATGCGGCACCGACGAGCGCGACTCCGACTGCTCGCGCCGCAGCCCGGTGATCCAGGCTGTGCGGCCTTCGAGCAGGCGCCGCATCGGTTCCTTCTTGCGGATGTCGCAGCAGTTCTTGCGCAGCTCGACGCTGCGGTACATCGCGTCGTCGCCGTTGCGGCGCACGAACTGCACCACCGCCTCCTGCTGCGGGCGAAAGACCTGGACCTCGATGCCGTAGCGCTGGCGGATGCGGCCCAGCAGCGCCAGCGTCTGGGCGTGCAGCGCGCCGGTGTCCAGCGTCGCGACCGGTATCGCCAGGCCGTGGCGTGCGATCAGGTCGGTGATGACCATGCCTTCGACACCCAGGCTGGTCGCCTGGACGATGTGGCCGGCGTGGTCGGCCGCTGCCTCGCGCAGCAGCGCGACGGCGTGCGCCACCCGGGCATCGTGGCCGCGGGTCTTGCGGGCGTGGAGTTCGATGGCGGTCGGCATGGTGTTCAGGCGGTCTGGGCGAGCTGCGTCGCATGCGCGCCGACGACGTCGCCCTGGTACTGGCCCGGGAAGCGGCCGAGCGTGCGCAGCGCCACCGTGTGGTCCTGGTCGGCGCGCATCTGGGCGGCGTCGAAGCCGCAGCGCTGCAGCAGCGGCAGCATGTCGGCGACGACGTCGCCGCTGGCGATCAGCTCGCCGGCGTAGCGCAGCCGCATGCGCAGCAGCACCGCCTGCGAGTAGGCGCGGCCGTCGGTCCACTTCGGGAACTGCAGCACGACGGCGCCGGCGGCAGCGATCTCGTCGCGGCGCGCCAGCACGTCCTCGGCGTTGTCGAAGGCGAGTGCGGCGGCGGGCAGCGGGGTGTCGGCAGGGATCAGGCGCATGCTCGGCTTTCGGATTCAGGCTTCGGCCGTGGCCGTGGTGCGGCGCACGGCGTCGGCGGCGGCGCGCAGCGGCGCGGTGCCCACGCGGCGCACGGTATCGACGAAACGTTCGCCGTCGTGGCGGTCGCGGCGATAGAGCGCGACCAGCGCCTCGACGACGTCGGGCACTTCATCGGCCGAGAAGGCGGGGCCTATGACCTTGCCGGGCGCCGCCGGGCCGCTGGCGAGCGAGCCGTCGGAGCCGGCGACCGTCACCTGGTACCACTCGCTGCCGTCCTTGTCGACGCCGAGGATGCCGATGTGGCCGGTGTGGTGGTGGCCGCAGGAGTTCATGCAGCCGCTGATGTGCAGGTCCAGGTCGCCGATGTCCTCGAGCAGTTCGAGGTCCTCGAAACGTTCGCGGATCGCCGCGGCGACCGGGATCGAGCGCGCGTTGGCCAGCGCGCACAGGTCGCCGCCGGGGCAGGCGATCATGTCGGTCAGCAGGCCGATGTTCGGGGTCGCGAAGCCGTCTTCGCGTGCCGCCAGCCAGAGCGCACGCAGCTCGGTCTCGGCGACCCAGGGCAGCAGCAGGTTCTGGTCGTGGGTGACGCGGATCTCGCCGTGGCTGAAGCGCTCGGCCAGCTCCGCGGCGCGGTCCATCTGGTCGGCCGTGACGTCGCCCGGCGCCAGGCCGGCGCGCTTGAGCGACAGCGTCACGGCGCGGTAGCCGGCGAGGCGGTGCGGTTGAACGTTGCGCTCGAGCCAGCGGGTGTAGGCGCGCGGTGCGTCGGCTTCGACGGCCGGCGCGGCCTCGGCAGCAGCGCTCACCGGGGCGACGAAATGGGCGGCGACACGATCGAGTTCGGCCTGCGGCAGCTCGATGGCGCCGTCGGCCAGCAGCGACTCGTACTCGGCGTGGACCTCGCGGATGAACTGCTCGCCCAGCGCCTTCACCAGGATCTTGATGCGCGCCTTGTAGAGGTTGTCGCGGCGGCCGTGCAGGTTGTAGACGCGCACCACGGCTTCGATGAAGACGAGGATGCGCTGCCAGGGCACGAAGCCAGCGACTTCGGTGGCGATGACCGGCGTGCGGCCCATGCCGCCGCCGACCAGCACCTTGAAGCCGACCTCGCCCTGTTCGTTGCGCAGCAGCTGCAGGCCGACGTCGTGCCAGGCGATGACGGCGCGGTCGTCGCGCGCGCCGGTCACCGCGACCTTGAACTTGCGCGGCAGGAAGGCGAACTCGGGGTGCAGCGTGCTCCACTGGCGCAGCAGCTCGCAGTAGGGACGCGGGTCGACGTCTTCGTCGGGCGCGATGCCGGCGAGCGCGTCGGTCGTGACGTTGCGAATGCAGTTGCCGCTGGTCTGCACGCCGTGCAGGTCGGCTTCGGCCAGCAGCTCCATCACGTCGGCCGAACGGTCGAGCGGGATCCAGTTGAACTGGCAGTTGTGACGCGTCGTGAAGTGGCCGAAACCGCCGCGTTCGGCGGGCGTGCCGGCGTCCTGCAGGTCGAACTCGCGCGCCACCCGGGCCAGCGCACGCAGCTGGCGCGAGGACAGTTCGCCGTAGGGCACGGCGACACGCGCCATCGGCGCGTGGCGCTGGACGTACCAGCCGTTCTGCAGGCGCAGCGGGCGGAACAGGTCGTCCGAGAGCTGGCCGGCCAGGTTGCGTTCGAGCTGGTCGCGGTATTGCGCGGCCCGGGCCCGGATGAACTGGCGATCGAAGTCGGTGTACTGGTACATGAACGGCTGGCTCTTCTTGAGGCCCGGACTCTAGAGACTAGCCTTATAGGTGAAAAGAACAAATAAGTGACGTGCTTATCGCTCATGGTTATGAGTAAGCCTTCTTACAATGGCCCTCGACCATGCGCAGACTTCTCGGGACGCTCGCCGTCCTTCTCCTGGCCGCGTGCCAGAGCGTGCCGCCCTCGGCACCGATCCACACCCATCCGGCCCCCGACACCACCGCGATCAAGGCGCCGCCGCGGCCTCCACGCGTCGGCCTGGCGCTGGGCGGTGGCGCGGCGCGCGGCTTCTCGCACATCGGCGTGATCCAGGTGCTGGAAGAAAACGGCATTCGCCCCGACCTGGTCGCCGGCACCTCCGCCGGCAGCCTGGTGGCCGCGCTCTACGCTTCGGGCAAGACCGGCGCCGAACTCGGCATGCTGGCGATGACGATGGACGAGGGCGCGATCACCGACTGGGCCTTCCCCGGGCGCGCCTTGCTGCGCGGCGAGGCGCTGGCGCGCTACGTGCGCGAGCACACCGGCGGCCGCGCGATCGAGCAGATGCGCCTGCCGCTGGGCATCGTCGCGACCGACCTGGACAGCGGCGCGGCCATCCTGTTCCAGCGTGGCGACACCGGCACTGCGGTGCGCGCTTCGAGCGCGGTGCCGGCGGTGTTCCAGCCGGTGACGATAGGCGGGCGCGAATACGTCGACGGCGGCCTGGTCTCGCCGGTGCCGGTGCGTTTCGTGCGCCAGATGGGCGCCGAGCTCGTGATCGCGATCGACATCTCGGCCGTGCCCGACGGCGCGCCCACCGGCGACGCGATGAAGATGCTGCTGCAGACCTTCTCGATCATGAGCCGCAGCATCAATGCCTACGAACTGCGCGACGCCGACATCGTGCTGCGCCCGGCGCTGGCCGGCGTCTCCAGCGCCGACTTCGCGGCGCGCCGACGCTCGATCCAGGCCGGCCGCGAAGCGGCGCTGGCGGCGCTGCCGGCGATCAAGGCCAGGATCGCGGCCGCGACTCACTGAGCGAGGTCCGGTGCCCGATCGCGCCACGCAGCCCTCATGGCCCTTCAGCCGCCAGGAAGCGGCGCTGATCGCGATCACGATGCTCTGGGGCACGACCTTCCTGATCGTGCACCTGGCGATGCGGCACAGCGGGCCGTTCTTCTTCGTCGGCCTGCGCTTCGTGACGGCGGGCGTCGTCGCCCTCGTCGTGTTCCGGCGCGTGCTGGCCGGGCTGACGCGCCAGGAGCTGTTCGCCGGGCTCGCGGTCGGGGTCTCGATCTTCCTCGGCTACGGCCTGCAGACGCTGGGGCTGCAGACGATCAGCAGCAGCAAGTCGGCCTTCATCACCGCCTTGTACGTGCCGCTGGTGCCACTGCTGCAGTGGCTGGTGCTGCGTGAGGCGCCGCGGCCGCTGGCGCTCGTCGGCATCGTGCTGGCGTTCGCCGGCCTGGTGCTGCTGGCCGGCCCCGAGGCCGGCGGCGGCGCGGTCGGGCCGGGTGAACTGGCCACCATCCTCAGCGCCTTCGCGATCGCGGCCGAGATCCTGCTGATCGGGCGCTTCGCGCGCCGCGTCGACGTGCGCCGCATCACCGCGGTGCAGTTGCTGAGCGCCGGGCTGCTGGCCTGGCTGGTGATGCCGGTGCTGGGCGAGACGCTGCCGGCTTTCTCGTGGGTCTGGCTGGGTGCGGCGCTGGGCCTGGGTGCGGCCAGCGTGCTGATCCAGCTGGCGATCAACTGGGCGCAGCGTTCGGTGCCGCCACTGCGCGCGACCATCATCTACGCCGGCGAGCCGGTCTGGGGCGGCGTCGTCGGCCGGCTCGCCGGCGACCGGCTCCCGCCCGAGGCTTTCGCCGGCGCCGCGCTGGTGCTGCTGGGCACGTTGGTGAGCGGGCTGCGGCCGCAGCGGCGCCCGGACAGCCGCTGATGCCGGTTCAGCGGTTGAAGTCGCCCGACGACTCGGGCTGGTAGACGATCTCGGCGACACGCGCCGTGTGGGTCTCGCCGGCGGGACCCTGCCACTGCAGCTCTTCGTCCAGGCGGGCGCCGAGCAGGCTCAGGCCCAGGGGCGAGAACACCGACAGGCTGCTGTCGGCGGCATCGGCCTGGGCCGGATAGACGAGCGTGACCTCGAAGCTGTCGCCGCGCGGGCGCTGCAGGCGCACGCGCGAGCGCATCGTCACGACGTTCGGCGCGATGGCCTCGGGGTCGACCAGTTCGGCCATGTCCAGCAGGTCCAGAGCCTGCTCGGCGGCTTCGGCGGGCACGTTGAGGCCGGCACGCGGCACGGTCAACAGGTTGAAGAGGCGGACGTGGTCGAGCCAGCTCAGCTGGCGCTCGGTGGCAAGGTGGTTCAAGTGCTGCTCCGGATGGTGGGCGCGCGCAGGCGCGACGGTTCCCCGGGTGGAGCCCGACGACCGAGTGGGAACGAAGAAGGGGGAGGGAAGGGTGGTCGCCGGGCTCAGGAGAGTGCGGCGATACCTGCATGCATCTGCCCGGTGCCGTGCAGGCACGCGCCGACGCCGGCGATCGGGCCGGTGGCTGGCGTGCGGAGCAGGCGGGTGCGCATGCGAACCATCTTAAGCGCGGCGCCGGCGCCCGCGACGATGGGCCCGGAGCGCCCGGGCTCTTGCGGCCAGGCGGCTCACAAAACAAAAGGCCCGGAGGACCCGGGCCGAAGATACCCTTTGCTGTCGGGTACCGAGGAGACAACCTTCCAGAGAACGCCGGGGTTGCCCCCGGCATCACTCAACTGCGGGCTTGCTCCGCGATTTCAAGTGCCGTTCAGGCGGCGCGCTTGCTGCCGCGGCTGGCGGTCTGGGTCGCCTTGACGGCGGTGTTGGTCACGGCCTGGAAGTTCGCTTCGGCGACTTCGGCGGCCTGCTTGGCGGCCTTCTGCACGCTCTCGAACGCGTTGTTCGCGGCGGCGACGGCCGAGCGCACCAGCGCGGCGGCGTTCTCGGTGCCCGCGGGCGCGTTCTTCACGGCGTTGTCGACCACCGCCAGCACCGTCTTCTGGGCTTCGGCCAGCGTCGCTTCGCTCACCTTGGTGATTTCGGCGTTGGTGCCGGCGACGATGTCATACAGGTGGCGGCTGTAGGCGGCGGCCTTTTCGGCCGTGGGCTGCAGCAGGCTGGCTTGCAGGGCCAGCAGTTCCTGCGGATCCTTGACCGACAGCGCGGCCTTGGTCGTCTCGGCCAGTTCGTTCAGCGAAGTCTTGGCGACCTGAAGGTTCAGTTCGACCAGCTTCTCGACGCCTTCGAAAGCCTTGTTCGTCAGGCCGAACAGGGTCTCGACCTGGGCCTTTTGCGCGGCAAGCCACTGTTCCGGGGTATAGGTCATGTCGATCTCCGAGTTGGGTGGGAAATATTTGCTGCACCGCAGCATGAGTGCCAGTATAGGCAGGCCGTCCGGTGATGCAAGCCCTTTTTGCTGCGGTGCAGCAAACTAGGGGGCGCTTCCTAGAATCGCCCCGATGCGCGCCTTCAGTTCGGACCGTTTCGTGCTGCCGCTGCCGGCGGGGCATCCGTTCCCGATGGCCAAGTACCGGTTGTTGCATGCCGCGGTCGCCGCGACGCTGCCCGGCATCCGGATCCACGAGGCGCCACCGGCGAGCGACGGTGAACTGGCGCTGGCGCACGAGCCCGCCTGGATCACGGCGGTCACCGAAGGCACGACCAGCGCCGCCCAGCAGCGCGAGATCGGCTTCCCGTGGAGCGAGGCGATGGTCGACCGTGCCCGGCGTTCGGTCGGCGCGACGATCGCGGCCGCCCGCGCCGCCTTGTTCGACGGCGACGGCGTCGCCGCCAACCTGGCCGGCGGCACGCATCACGCGTATGCGCACAAAGGCTCGGGCTACTGCGTCTTCAACGACGTCGCGGTGGCGGCGCGGCTGATGCAGGCCGAATGGCACCGGGCCCGGCGCGGCGGGCTGCGTGTGCTGGTGGTCGATCTCGACGTGCACCAGGGCAACGGCAGCGCGGCCATCTTCGCCGACGACCCGACGGTCTTCACGCTGTCGCTGCACGGCGCGAAGAACTTCCCGCTGCGCAAGGAGGCGAGTGACCTCGACGTCGAACTGCCCGACGGCTGCGCCGACGCCGAGTACCTGGCGGCGCTGGATGCCGCACTCGAGGAGACCTGGCGCCGCCTGGGCACGCCACCCGGCCTGGCCTTTTATCTCGCCGGTGCCGACCCGCACGAGAACGACCGCCTCGGCCGGCTCCAGCTGAGCGCCGAAGGCCTGGCCGAGCGCGACCGGCGTGTCTTCGCCGCGCTCGCCGCACGCCGCATCCCGGTGGCGGTGACGATGGCCGGCGGCTATGGCCGCGACATCGCCGTCACCGTCGAGATCCAGCGCCGCACGCTGGAACACGCCTTGGGCGCGCAGCGCGCCTGGGCCGGAGAATCGCCCGCATGAGCCACCGCCCGCAGCCGCTGCCGCGCAGCCACTACCCGCGCTACGACACGATCACGACACGCTGGATGGACAACGACGCCTACGGCCACGTCAACAACGTCGTCTACTACAGCTTCTTCGACACCGCTGTGAACCGCTGGCTGATCGCCGCCGGCGCGCTCGATCCGCATGCCGGCGATGTCATCGGCCTCGTGGTCGAAACCCAGTGCCGCTACTTCGCGCCGCTGTCCTTCCCGCAGCGCGTCGAGGCCGGGCTGCGCGTCGCGCACATCGGCCGCTCCAGCGTGCGCTACGAGCTCGGCCTGTTCGCCGAAGGCGAGCCGCTGACGGCTGCCGCCGGCCACTTCGTGCACGTCTACGTCGACCGGGCCACGCGGCGCCCGGTCGCGCTGCCCCCGGCGCTGGTCGCCGCCCTGCAACCGCTGGTCCTTCCCGCATGACGCCCACGCCCGAATCCATCGCCGCGGTCGACGCCGCGATCAGCTCGCGCCGCTCGATCCGCGCCTTCCGTCCCGACCCGGTGCCACGCGCGACCGTCGAGCGCATCCTCGAACTCGCCTCGCGTGCGCCCTCGGGCACCAACGTGCAGCCCTGGAAGGTGACGGTGCTCACCGGCGCGGCCCAGGCGCGGCTGTCGGCACGCATCCGCGCCGCCTACGACGACCCGGCCGAACGGGCGCGCCACGCCGAGGAGTACGACTACTACCCCGCCGAGTGGGTCTCGCCCTACATCGAGCGCCGGCGCAAGGTCGGCTGGGACCTGTACGGGCTGCTGGGCATCGCCAAGGGTGACAAGGCGCGCATGCACGAGCAGCACGGCCGCAACTACGCCTTCTTCGGTGCGCCGGTGGGCCTGATCTTCACGATATCGCGCGTGCTCGGCCAGGGCAGCTGGCTGGACTACGGCATGTTCCTGCAGAACGTGATGGTCGCCGCCCGTGCGCGCGGCCTGGACACCTGCCCGCAGGCCGCCTTCACGCAGTTCCACCGCATCGTCGCCGACGAGCTGGCCCTGCCGCAGGACGAGATGCTCGTCTGCGGCATGGCTCTCGGTTTTGCCGACCCCGAAGCGCCCGAGAATGCCCTCGTCACCGAGCGCGAGCCCGTCGCGGGTTTCGCGCGTTTCCTGGAGTAGTCGCCGCATGTCCCGTACCGCCGTGCTCGTCGCCCGAGCCGTATTTCCCGAAGTCGTCGAACGCCTGAAGCAGCACTTCGACGTCGAAGCCAACCCCGACGACACGGCCTGGAGCCGCGACGAGCTGCGCGCCCGCCTGGCCGGCAAGTCCGGCCTGCTGGCCACCGGCAGCGTGCCGGTCGACGCCGGTCTGCTCGACGCCTGCCCGCAGCTGCGTGTCGTCGCCAACATGGCGGTGGGCTACAACAACCTCGACATCCCCGCCTTCAATGCCCGCGGCGTGCTGGCGACGAACACGCCCGAGGTGCTGACCGAAACCACCGCCGACTTCGGCTTCGGCCTGATGCTGGCGGCCGCGCGCCGCATGAGCGAGGCCGAGCGCTACCTGCGCGCCGGCGAGTGGAAACGCTGGCGCTACGACACGCTGACCGGCAGCGACGTGCACGGCGCGACGCTGGGCATCCTCGGCATGGGCCGCATCGGCCAGGCGATCGCACGCCGCGGCGCGCTCGGTTTCGGCATGAAGGTCATCTATCACAACCGCAGCCGGCTGCCGGCCGAGCAGGAAGCACCGATCGGCGCGCGCTGGGTCGACAAGGCGACGCTGCTGGCCGAGGCCGACCACCTGGTGCTGGTGCTGCCCTACAGCCCCGAGAGCCATCACGCCATCGGCGCGGCCGAGCTGGCGGCGATGAAGCCGACGGCGACGCTGACCAACGTCGCGCGCGGCGGCATCGTCGACGACCGGGCGCTGATCGCGGCGCTGCGCGAACGCCGCATCGCCGCCGCCGCGCTCGACGTCTACGAAGGCGAGCCGGCCTTCGATCCCGGTTTCCTGGATCTGCCCAACGTCGTGCTGACGCCGCACATCGCCAGCGCGACGGTGGCGACGCGGCGTGCGATGGCCGAGCTGGCGGCCGACAACCTGATCGCGGCGCTGACCGGCGGCACGCCGCCGACACCGATCAACCCCGAGGTGCTGGCGGCGCGCTGATCAGGCGCGCGGCGGCAGCAGCGCCAGCAGCTCGTCGAGCAGCTGCGCGATCTCGGACTGGCTGTCGAGGAAGAAGCGGGCGCGCGAGCTCTGGTCCTCGCGCCCGACACGCACCGTCAGCCAGTGCAGCGGCGCACGCTCGAAGACGACCTCGTCGTTGACGTCGTCGCCGACGAAAAGCGCGGCGCCGCAGCCGGCGTCGGCGACGAGCGAAAACAGCGCGTCGGCCTTGTCCGGCACATCGGCGCCGACGACGTTGACGACACACTTGCCGCCGAAACGCCGCAGGCCCTCGCCCAGCGGCACCAGCAACTGGTCTATGACCTGCAGCGCCACGTCGCGGTCGCGCGCCAGGCGGTAATGCAGGGCGAGCGAGTGCTGCTTGTCCTCGACGCGCACGCCGGCCGCGGCCAGCTGGGCTTCGGCGGCGGCGAGCTGCGCACGCAGGCCGTCCAGGGCCTGGACGCTGCGCACCGGCGTCGGCGCGATCGGGTTCTCGGCGCCGTGGTTGCCGACGATGCAGCCGGGCTCGAAGCCCAGGCGCGGGCGCACGTCGTCGATGGCGCGGCCGGTGACGATGGCCAGCGGCCGGCGTGCGGCCAGCTGTGCCAGGCGCCGCGACAGCGCTGCCGAGACGCGCGCGTCCTCGGGCCGCGCGACGATGGGCGCCAGCGTACCGTCGAAGTCGAAAGCGAGCAGCGGGTCGCGGCGCGAGACCGCCTCGAGCGCCGCCTGGCCCTCGGGGCCGAAGAGATGGCGTTTGATCGTGTTCATCGGCTGCGGTGGCGGAAGCGCTCGACGCGCGCCTCGATGCGTTCGCGCAGGCGCCAGCGCCCGGCGTCGGCGAGCATCAGGCCGGCCCAGCGGTAGACGTTGGCCTCGCGCACCGTCATGCGCAGGCTGGCCATGCGCTCGCGCTGCTCGGCCTGGGGCATGGTCAGCGCGCGGTGCAGCGCGTCGGCGGTCTCCTCGACGTGATACGGGTTCACGATCAAGGCTTCGTTGAGTTCACGCGCGGCGCCGGCGAAGCGGCTCAGGATCAGCACGCCGGCCTCGTCGTCGCGCGCCGCGCAGTACTCCTTGCAGACCAGGTTCATGCCGTCGTGCAGGCTGGTGACGACGCAGACCTCGCTGGCGCGGTAGAGCTCGTTGACGGCGTCGGTGTCGTGGTGTTCGGCGAGCAGCCGCACCGGTTGCCAGTGTTCGTTGCCGAAACGCGTGTTGATGCGCTCGGTCACTTCCTTGATGCGCTCCTGGAACACGCGGTACTCGGGCAGCGAGCTGCGCGAGGGCGCGGCCACCTGCACGAAGCTGAAGCGGTCGGTCCAGCGCGGGTATTTCTCGAGCAGGCGCTCGACGGCGTGCAGGCGCTCCAGGATGCCCTTGGTGTAGTCGAAGCGGTCGACGCCGCAGGCGATCAGCTGGTCCGCCGGCAGTCCCAGGCGCTGGCGCACATTGCGGCGGCAGTCCTCGACCGAAGGCCAGCGCGCCACCGTGCGTTCGGTCGGCCACTCGATCGAGATCGGGTAGCTCTCGATGAAGGTCTCGTCGTCGCGGTAGGAGACGATCGAGTGTTCGTGCTCGATACGGGCCTCGAGATAACGGTCCACCGTCTCGATGAAGTTCTTGCAGTGGTAGCGGGTGTGGAAACCCAGGATCGTGCTGCCCAGCATGCCTTCGAGCAGTTCGCGCCGCCACGGGCAGATGCCGAAGCTCTCGGGGTTGGGCCAGGGGATGTGCCAGAAGGTGAGGATGGTCGCGCGCGGCAGCTTGGCGCGCACCATCGCCGGCAGCAGCGCGAAGTGGTAGTCCTGCACCAGCACGATCGGGTCTTCGCTGCGCGCCTCGGCGACCACCGCGTCGGCGAAACGCTGGTTGACTTCGCGGTAGCGCTGCCAGTCGGACTCGCGGAACACCGGGCGCACGTGGGCGACGTGGCACAGCGGCCACAGGCCCTCGTTGGCGAAGCCGAAGTAGTAGCCGGCTTCCTCCTCCTCGGTGAGCCAGAGCCGGCGCAGCGTGTAGTCCTCGGCGCCCGGCGGCACACGCACGTGGTCGTTGGCGTCGACCACGTCGCGGTCGGCGCTGCCGCTGCCGTGTGCGATCCAGGTGCCCGAGCAGGCGCGCATCACCGGCTCGACCGCGGTCACGAGGCCGCTGGCCGGGCGCTTGACGACGATGGCGTCGCCTTCGCGCTGGTGGATGTAGGGCTCGCGGTTGGAGACGACGATGACCTCGTCGCCGCGCAGCTGGGTGCGCAGCAGCGAGCGCAGGCGCTCGGCAGTCCACTCCGACTCCAGGCCGAGCGAGCGCCGGTATTCGTCTTCCAGGTCGCGCAGCCGCGACCGCAGCTCCAGCGCCAGCGGTTGCAGTTCGGGCGAGGTCTCGTCGACCAGCGGCCGCACGATGCCTTCGCCGCGCAGCAGCGCGCGAGCGCCGCGCATCCAGCCGCGCCAGCTGACCTGGGCCACGACCATCGTGATCAGCGAGATCGTCACGCCGAGTGCGGTGATCAGGATGATCAGATAGCGCCGCGTGTCCTGGCTGCGGCGCTCGATGAAGCTCATGTCCTGCAGCAGCACGAGTTCGCCGATGGTGCCGTTTTCGCCCTGCACCGGGTACAGCCCGGCGTGCACGCTGCCGCCGGCGATCGAGATCTCGGGGTCCTGGCGCGCCGTCACCTCGCGCACCTGGGCGCAGGACAGCTCGCTCGGGAAGCCGTAGCTCGCCACCGCGAGCCGGTCGCCGGGTTCGCACAGGCCGATCGCGACCATGCGCTCGTCCTGGACCGCGCGGTTGAACAGGCTGCGCAGCCGGTTGGCGCGGCCATCGGCCAGTGACTCGGCGATCGAGTCCGACAAGGTGTTGGCGACGAGGTTGCCGCGGGTGTTCAGGTCGCGGGCGAACCAGCGCAGCGTCAGCCGGTCCATCAACGGCAGCGCCAGGTAGGCGGCGGCCACCAGCGTCGCGACCAGCGGTAGCAGGAAGCGCAGCTGCAGGCGCAGGGTTCGCATCAGGGCAGATGGAGCAGTGGGAGACCGCTGGCTGTTGGGTTCGAGGGGGCCGACTGTACCCAGCGAGGCCTCGAGCCCGGTCTCCATTCGTGAGAACCCTCACGTTTCGCGGGCATGAAGCGGCCGCCGGGTGCCGCGCCGGCCCTGCGGGCCGGTCGGCCGGCTGGCGCCTGAGACAATGGCGTAATGCCCGAATGGATCGTCCCGGCGCTGCTGGCGCTGAACCTGCTGCTGCTGGCGTGGATCGCGCTGCGGCGGCCGGACGACGGTGCCGAGCGGCGGCTCGAAGGCGAACTGCGCGACGAGCTGGCGCGCACCACGGTGATGGTGCGCGCCGATCTGGCGACGCTCCAGCGTTCGCTGCTGGCCCACGGCGGCGAGTCGCAGCGCACCCAGAACGAACAGATCGACGCCATCCGGCGCCAGTTCGCGGCGTCGCAGGTGCAGGCCGAGGCCTCGATGCGGCGCTTCGGCGAGACGCTTTCCGAGAGGCTGCAGGCGCTTTCCGATTCGAACGAAAGGCGGCTCGCGGCGTTGCAGGAAGGCAACGAGCGCAAGCTCGAGCAGATGCGCGCCACCGTCGACGAGAAGCTGCAGGCGACGCTGGAGCAGCGCCTGGGCGAGAGCTTCCGTCAGGTCGCCGAGCGTCTGGAGCAGGTGCACCGCGGTCTGGGCGAGATGCAGACGCTGGCGCGCGACGTCGGTGCGCTCAGCCGCGTGCTCAGCAACGTCAAGACACGCGGCGTCTACGGCGAGGTGCAGCTGGCCGGTCTGCTGGAGCAGGTCTTCACGCCCGAGCAGTACGCGACCAACATCGCCACCGTTCCCGGCAGCGCCGAGCGCGTGGAGTTCGCGATCCGGCTGCCGGGTTCCAAGGACGGCGGCGTGCTGTGGCTGCCGATCGACGCCAAGTTCCCGCGCGAGGACTACGAACGCCTGCTCGACGCCCACGAACGTGCTGACGCCGCCGGTGTCGAGGTGGCGGCGCGTGCGATCGAGATGCGGCTGCGCGCCGAGGCGCGCACGATCCGCCAGAAGTACGTCGCGCCGCCGCACACCACCGACTTCGCCATCCTGTTCGTGCCGACCGAAGGCCTGTACGCCGAGGCGCTGCGCCGCCCCGGGCTGTTCGAGGCGCTGCAGCGCGAGCACCACGTGATGCTGGCCGGCCCGACGACGCTGCTGGCGACGCTCAACAGCCTGCAGATGGGCTTTCGCACGCTGGCGCTGGAGCGGCGTTCGGCCGAGGTCTGGGAGGTGCTGGGCGCGGTCAAGACCGAGTTCGGCAAGTTCGGCGACGTGCTCGCGAAGACCAAGAAGAAGCTCGAGGAAGCGCACAACACCATCGACCAGGCCGAGGTGCGCACGCGCCAGATGGCGCGCCAGTTGAAGGGCGTCGAGGCGCTGCCCGAGACGCGGGCGCTGGAACTGCTGCCTGGCGACGGCGAGGGCCGCGATGGCTGAAGCCCCGCCCGCACGCGCCGGCGGTGGCTGGCTGGCGGCGCTGATCGCCGGCCAGGTGGGCCTGCACGCGGCGATGGCCGGTCTGCGCATGGCCGCGCCGCTGCAGGTGCTGCGCGAGGGTTTCAGTCCCTGGGCCGTGGGCCTGCTGCTGGCGCTGTTCGCGGCGGCGCCGGTGATGCTGGCGATGCACTCCGGCCGCATGGCCGACCGCCACGGCTACCACCGGCCGGTGCGCATCGCCGTCGGCCTGGTGGTGGCGGCGCTGCTGCTGGCGCTGGGCGCGAGCTTCGTCGGCGGCCTGCGCGGCTACCTGCTGTTGTGCGTGGCGGCGATGCTCTCGGGCTCGGGTGCCAACATGGGCATGCTGACGATCCAGCGCAGCGCGGGCCTGGCGGCGCACGACGGCCCCGAGCGCGTGCGCGTCTTCAGCTGGCTGGGCATCGCGCCCTCGTTCTCCAACGTCGTCGGCCCGGTGGCGATCGGCTTCGCGATCGACCTGGCCGGTTTCGGTGCCGGCTACGCGCTGATGCTGCTGCTGCCGCTGGTGACGCTGCTGACCTCGCGCCGCATCGCCCGCACGCCGCCGGTGCCGGCCAAGGTGCACGAGGGCACGGCCTGGGACCTGCTGGACGCGCCGGGCCTGAAGCGGCTGCTGATCGTCAACTGGCTGCTGTCGATGTGCTGGGACGTGCACAGCTTCGCCGTGCCCATCCTCGGCCACGAACGCGGCTACAGCGCGTCGACGATCGGGCTGGTGCTGGGCACCTTCACGCTGTCGGTGACGCTGGTGCGGGCGCTGATCCCCTGGGTGGCGCACCGGCTCGACGAGACCGTGGTCGTGCGTGGCGCGATGCTGGGCACCGGCATCGTGTTCGCGCTCTATCCGCTGGCCTCGTCACCATGGGCCATGGGAGGCTGCGCGGTGCTGCTGGGCATCACGCTGGGCGCGGTGCAGCCGATGATCATGTCGACGCTGCACCAGCTGACGCCGGCACACCGTCATGGCGAGGCGCTGGCCTTCCGTTCGATGGCGATCAACGCCTCGAGCACGGTGATGCCGCTGCTGTTCGGCGCCGCCGGCACCGTCGTCGGTGCCGCGGTGCTGTTCTGGGCTGTCGGCAGCGCGGTCGGCGCCGGCTCCTGGGTCGCGCGCCGCCCGGACGCGGCAGCCTAGAAGCGCAGGCCGCCGTCGTCTGCAGGCGGCGGGGGCGCCGGGGCCGGTTCGGGCTTCGGGGCCGCAGGGCCGCGCGCCGGCGCCGACTCGACCAGCGGCGT
>NZ_NRRU01000005.1 GCF_016583785.1 Rubrivivax gelatinosus
CGGCGTTGTGGGCGGGCGGGCGGCGGCCTTTCGACGCGGAGTCGATGGCGCGGCTGGCGCCTTATCTGGGGTTCGTGCGCGTCGGTGCCGGCAAGCGCCTGATCGTCCAGGACGAGCCGGGCGAGTTCATGATCGTCGTGCTCGAGGGCATGGTGGTCGTCGAACGCCAGGGCGCGGGGGCCAACGCCCGGCTGGCCGAGGTGAGGCCGGGCGACGTGCTCGGCGAGATGTCGCTGCTGGACGCGGGGCCGCGGCTGTCACACTGCCGTACCGCCGAGCCCTGCGTGCTGGCGGTGCTCGAGACGGCGCAGCTGCTGGCGCTGATGAACGACGATGCCCACCTGGCGCTGCTGCTGCTCGCGGCGCTGGCGCGGCGGCTGTCGCTGCGGCTGCGCCAGACCAGCACGCGGCTGTCGGCCCTGCTGGGCGACGCCTGATCGATACCGGGAGAACACATGGAACGCGACCAGGCCTCGAAGTTCGTCAACGACCTGTTGAGGCTGATGATCACGCGCAGCGGCTCAGACCTGTTCCTGACGGCCGAGTTTCCGCCGGCGATCAAGGTCGACGGCAAGGTCACCAAGGTCTCGCCGCAGCCGCTGACCGGGCAGCACACGCTGCAGCTGGCGCGCGCGGTGATGAACGACAAGCAGGCCGCCGAGTTCGAGCGCACCAAGGAGTGCAACTTCGCGATCAGCCCGCAGGGCGTGGGGCGCTTCCGCGTCAACGCCTTCATGCAGCAGGGCCAGGTCGGGCTGGTGCTGCGCACGATCCCGCAGACGCTGCCGACGATCGACACGCTGGGCCTGCCGAAGGTGCTCAAGGACATCGCGATGTCCAAACGCGGCCTGGTGATCTTCGTCGGCGCCACCGGCTCGGGCAAAAGCACCTCGCTGGCGGCGATGGTGGACTGGCGCAACGAGAACTCCTACGGCCACATCATCACCGTCGAGGACCCGATCGAGTTCGTGCACCCGCACAAGAACTGCATCGTCACGCAGCGCGAGGTCGGCGTCGACACCGACGGCTGGGAGCAGGCGCTGAAGAACACGCTGCGCCAGGCGCCCGACGTGATCCTGATGGGCGAGATCCGCGACCGCGAGACCATGGAGCACGCGGTCGCGTTCTCCGAGACCGGCCACCTGTGCATGGCCACGCTGCACGCCAACAGCGCCAACCAGGCGCTGGACCGCATCATCAACTTCTTCCCCGAGGAGCGCCGCGGCCAGCTGCTGATGGACCTGTCGCTGAACCTGAAGGCGCTGGTCAGCCAGCGCCTGCTGCCGCGCGAGCAGGGGCGCGGGCGCATCGCGGCGGTGGAGATCATGCTGAACACGCCGCTGGTCTCGGACATGATCTTCAAGGGCGAGATCGGCGACATCAAGGAGCTGATGAAGCGCTCGCGCGAGCTCGGCATGCAGACCTTCGACCAGTCGCTGTTCGACCTCTACGAAGCCGGCGCCGTCACCTACGAGGACGCGCTGCGCAACGCCGACTCGCTCAACGACCTGCGGCTGCAGATCAAGCTCAACAGCAAACGCGCGCGCAACACCGACCTCGCGGCCGGCACCGAGAACATGCGCGTGATCTGAGCGCCGCCGGCGCCGGCGGCAGAATCGGCCTTCCCCAGCCGAACCGAGAGCCGCCGATGAGCAAGACCTACGACCCGACCCCGCCGCGCACCGTCGCCTTCATCGGCCTGGGCGTGATGGGCTACCCGATGGCCGGCCACCTGGCACGCGCCGGCCACCGCGTCACGGTCTACAACCGCAGTGCCGCCAAAGCCGCCGCCTGGGTCGCCGAACACGGTGGCCAGAGCGCACCGACGCCGGCCGCAGCCGCCGCCGGTGCCGAGTTCGTCTTCGCCTGCGTCGGCAACGACGACGACCTGCGTGCCGTCACCACCGGCGACGACGGCGCCTTCGCCGGCATGGCGCCGGGCGCGGTCTTCGTCGACCACACCACCGCCTCGGCCGAGGTCGCGCGCGAGCTGCACGGCGTCGCCGCGGCACGGGGCCTGCACTTCGTCGACGCCCCGGTCTCGGGCGGCCAGGCCGGCGCCGTCAACGGCGTGCTGACGGTGATGTGCGGCGGCGACGAAGCGCCGTTCGAAGCGATGAAGCCGGTGGCGCTGGCCTTCTCGCGCGCGGTCACGCGCATCGGCGCGAGCGGCGCCGGTCAGCTGGCGAAGATGGTCAACCAGGTCGCGATCGCCGGCCTGGTCCAGGGCCTGGCCGAGGCCATCGCCTTCGGCCAGCACGCCGGGCTGGACATGCCGCTGGTGCTCGACGTCATCGGCAAGGGCGCGGCGCAAAGCTGGCAGCTGGACAACCGCGGCCGCACGATGGTCGAAGGCAAGTTCGACTTCGGCTTCGCCGTCGACTGGATGCGCAAGGACCTGGGTCTGGTGCTCGACGAAGCGCGGCGCAACGGCGCACGCGTGCCGGTGACGGCGCTCGTCGACCAGTTCTACGCCGACATCCAGCAGCAGGGCGGCCGGCGCTGGGACACCTCCAGCCTGATCAAGCGGCTGGGGTGAACGTGAGCAGCGGCGGGCGACCAGCCCGCCGCCGACTGCGTCAGCGCGAGCCCGATGCGGGCGTCGAAGCCTGGGTGGCTTTCTGCAGGTTGGCCAGTTCGGCCTCGGAGATCATCTCGAAGACACGCACGACCTTGTTCACGCCCGAGACCGAACGCGCCAGGTCGGAGGCGCGCGTCGCTTCGCGTTCGGTGACGCGGCCCATCAGGTAGACGACGGCGCGTTCGGTGGTCACCTTGATCGACGGCGACTGCAGGTCCTTGGCGTCGACGAAGGTCGCCTTGACCTTGCTCGTCAGGATCGAGTCGTTGGAGCGCGAGCCCAGCGAGCTGTTGCCGGCGACGACGAGCTCGTTCGTGACCTGGCGCACGTTCTCGACGCGGCGCACCGCGTTCTCGACGCGCGCGCGGTCCTCTTCGGCCGGCACCTCGCCGGTCAGCAGCACCATGCGGTTGTAGCTGGTGACGTTGACGTGGCCGAGCGTGGCCAGGTCGCGCACCGCGGACGCGCCCTTGAGCTCGATGGCCTGGTCCTCGACCTGGGCGCCCGAGGTGCGGCGGTCGATCACCATCAGGCTGCCACCGACCATGGCGCCGCCGACGATCAGCGGCGCGCAGGCCGACAGCGAAGCAGCGGCGGCGCAGGCGGCCAGGGTCAGCGCCAGCGGGCGCATCACGAAACGAATGTTCACGGGTCCAGTTCTCCCATCAGTTGCAGGTCGATCGCGTCGCACAGGCAGTGCAGCACGAGCAGCTCGAGTTCGAGCGCGCGGCCGCCGCGGGCGTGCGGGATCGCCACCTTGACGTCGGTTTCGGCGAGCTGCCCGGCGACGGCAGCGGCCGCGGGGCCGGTGCCGGCGGTCAGGCCCGCCACGGTCATGTCCTTGTCGTGCGCGGCGGCGATGGCGGCGCTCGCGGCGACGCCATCGCCGTCGGCGGGCTCGATCCAGAACAGCACGTCGCCGGGATGGCCCAGTGCCTGGATCTGCTGCGCCGCGTCGGCACCGAGCACCATCGCCGGCAGCGGCGGGCGTTCACGTTCGTAGCTGCCGACCAGTCGCTGCGCGAAGTGCAGCGCCAGCGCCGAAGCGGCACCGCCGCCGCCGATCATCAGCTTGCCGCCGGAGGTGACGGCGCCGATCAGCGCGCCGCAGGCTTCGGCGACCGGGCGCGACAGCGTCTCGGCGGTCTGGTACTTCAGGTCGGCGCTGTCGAAGAATTGTTGCTGAATACGCTGCTCTAGCATGGCGCGGCGATCATAAGCCCCGGGTCCGGGGCGACCCCGGGGCGCGCGGGTTCAAGCGGCGTCGAACGCCGCCTGCAGCCATTCGATGCGGCCGTCCTCCAGCACGACGACGTCGAAGCGGCAGGGCGGCGGTGCGCGCCAGCGCATCAGGTAGTGCTGCGCCGCATAGATCAGGCGCGCGCGCTTGGCCGCACCGATGCTGGCGGCGGCACCGCCGAAGCCGCGTCCGGCGCGCGAGCGCACCTCGACGAAGACCAGCGTGCCGTCGCGGTCGCGCAGGATCAGGTCGACTTCGCCGCCGCGCGCGTGCGGGCCGCGTGCGACCCGATAATTGCGCTCCAGCAGTGTCAGGCCGCGCGTTTGCAGCCAGGCCAGCGCCCGAGTCTCGGCGGCATCGCCGAGCGCCTTCGTCCCCTGCCCGCCCGCGCCCTTGAACATCACGCCCTCCGCGCTGCTCGCAGCGGCCGCCGCCGCCGCCGGCGGCCAGCAGTTCCCGCCCGGCGCACTCTACGTCGTCGCCACGCCGATCGGCAATCTCGCCGACCTGACGCTGCGTGCGGTGCACGTGCTTGCCCGCGCCGACGCGGTCGCCTGCGAGGACACGCGTGTCGGCGCGCAACTGCTGCGCCACCTGGGGCTGGACAAGCCGCTGGTCGCGCTGCACGCCCACAACGAACACGACGCGAGCGCAGGCCTGCTGTCGCGCCTGGCGGCCGGGCAGGCCGTGGCCTACGTCAGCGACGCCGGCACGCCGGCGGTTTCGGACCCGGGTGCGGTGCTGGTCGCGGCCGCGGCTGCGGCCGGCCACAAGGTGGTGCCGGTGCCGGGCGCGAGCAGCGCGGTGGCGGCGCTGAGCGTCGCCGGCGACACCGTCGGCACGGGTTTCGAGTTCGTCGGTTTCCTGGCGTCGCGCGGCGGCGAACGGCGCGAGGCGCTCGCCGCCAGCCTGGCCAAGCACACGACGCAGGTGCTGTTCGAAGCCCCGCACCGCATCGAGGCGCTGGCCCAGGCGCTGGCCGAAGGCGCGCCCGAGCGCCGGGTCACGCTGTGCCGCGAGCTGACCAAGCAGTTCGAGACCGTCGCGACGATGGCGGCGGCCGAGCTGCCCGGCTGGCTGGCGGCGGATGCGAACCGCGTGCGGGGGGAGTTCGTGCTGGTGCTGCATGCGCTGGCGACCGTGGCCGAAGAAGCGCTGCCGGCGGCGGCGCTGCATGCACTGGAGGTGTTGATGCGCGAGCTGCCGCTGAAGCAGGCCGTCGCGCTCGCCGCCGAGATCAGCGGCGCGCCGCGCAACGCGCTGTACCAGGAGGCCTTGGCGCGGCGCGGCTGAAGGTCTTACTTCGCGACCGCTTCCGAAGCTGCGGCAGCCGGCGTGGCGGCCTTGGCCTTGGTGGCCTTGTGCTTGGCGGCATGCTTGGCCGGCTTGGCAGGGGCGGAGGCGGTGGCGGCAGCCGGTTCCGGGGTCGCGGCGGGCGCGGCCGGGGCAGCGGTCTGGGCGAACGCACCGGCGGCGGCAAGCGTCAGACCGGCAGCAGCAAGCAGGGTGCGAATCGAGGTCATTCAGTGTTCCTTTGAGGTTCGCGGTGGGCCAACATGGCCTCCGCCCTCAGAACAACGCGCCGGCCCAGACCGCTGCGCACCGCAGTTTGGTTACTGGGCCGTAAAGAAACGTGAAGCGCCATCGGCCCGCGAGGGGGTACGGGGCGACTTCTACAATTTCCCCATCCACGACAAGGCAGCCGATGATCACTCGCGAACCCACCCTCGAACGCCTGGCGATCGCGCAGTCCTCGCTGCTCGAACCCGCCGGCATCAGCGAAACGACGCTGGCGCGTGCGCTGGCGACGATCCGCGAGCACCGCGTCGACGACGCCGACCTGTACTTCCAGACCACGCGCCACGAAGGCTGGAGCCTGGAGGAAGGCATCGTCAAGGGCGGCAGCTTCAGCATCGACCAGGGTGTCGGCGTGCGCGCCGTCGCCGGCGAGAAGACCGCCTTCGCCTACAGCGACGACCTGTCCGAAGCCGCGCTGCTGGACGCCGCACGCACCGTGCGCACGATCGCCGCGGCCGGCCAGAACAAACGCGTCAAGCTCGCGCGCGCGCCGCGCATCGCCGTCAGCCGCGCGCTGTATGCGCCGATGGACCCGATCGCGACGCTGGACAGCGCGCAGAAGGTGGCGCTGCTCGAACGCATCGAGAAGCTGGCGCGTGCCAAGGACCCGCGGGTCGTCCAGGTGATGGCCGGCCTGGCGGCCGAGTACGACCTGATCTTCGTCGCACGCGCCGACGGCACACGCGCCGCCGACGTGCGCCCGCTGGTGCGGCTGTCGATCACCGTGATCGCCGAACAGGACGGCCGGCGCGAAGTCGGCAGCGGCGGCGGCGGCGGGCGTTTCGGCCTGGGCTACTTCAGCGACAAGGTGCTGGAGGAGTACGCGCAGCAGGCGGTCAACGCTGCGCTGACCAACCTCGAGAGCCGGCCGGTGCCGGCCGGCGAAATGACCGTCGTGCTCGGCCCGGGCTGGCCCGGCGTGCTGCTGCACGAGGCCGTCGGCCACGGGCTGGAGGGCGACTTCAACCGCAAGGGTTCGAGCGCGTTCTCGGGCCGGCTGGGCCAGCGTGTCGCCGCCGCTGGCGTCACCGTGCTCGACGACGGCACTCTGCCCGACCGCCGCGGCTCGCTCAACGTCGACGACGAAGGCGTGGCCTCGCAGCGCAACGTGCTGATCGAGGACGGCATCCTCGTCGGCTACATCCAGGACAGCCTGAACGCGCGCCTGATGGGCGTGAAGCCCACCGGCAACGGCCGCCGCGAAAGCTACGCCCACCTGCCGATGCCGCGCATGACCAACACCTACATGCTGGCCGGCGACAAGACGCGCGACGAGATCGTCGCGTCGATGAAGCGCGGCCTGTATGCGACCAACTTCGGCGGCGGCCAGGTCGACATCACCAGCGGCAAGTTCGTGTTCTCGGCGAGCGAGGCCTTCTGGGTCGAGAAGGGCAAGATCCAGTACCCGGTCAAGGGCGCGACCATCATCGGCAGCGGGCCGGAGGCGCTCAAGCGCGTCAGCATGATCGGCAACGACCTCGAACTCGACACCGGCGTCGGCACCTGCGGCAAGGAAGGCCAGAGCGTGCCGGTAGGCGTGGGCCAGCCGACGCTGCGCATCGAACGCCTGACCGTCGGGGGTACCGCCTGATGGCCGCCGTCGAATACGCCGACATCGAAGCCGCCGCCGGCCGCCTGGCCGGCCACGTGCTGGACACGCCCTGCGTCGAGAGCCGCACGATCGGCCAGATCATCGGCGCGCAGGTCTTCCTGAAGTTCGAGAACCTGCAGTTCACCGCTTCGTTCAAGGAACGCGGTGCGCTGAACAAGCTGCTGGCGCTGGCCAAACAAGGCGTCGCCGGCGTCGTCGCCGCGTCCGCCGGCAACCACGCGCAAGGCGTCGCGCACCACGCGCAGCGCCTGGGGCTGCGCGCCGTCATCGTGATGCCGGTGCACACGCCGACGGTGAAGGTCGAGCGCACGCTGGGTTTCGGTGCCGAAGTGGTGCTGCACGGCGAGAGCTTCGACGAGGCGCGCGATCGTGCGCTGGCGATCGCCGAAGAGCAGAAGCTGGCTTTCGTGCACCCCTTCGACGACCCGCTGGTCATCGCCGGCCAGGGCACGATAGGCCTGGAGATGCTGCGCGCCCAGCCCGAGCTGGACACGCTGGTGATCGCCGTCGGCGGCGGCGGGCTGATCAGCGGCATCGCCACCGCGGTGCGCGCCGTGCGTCCTGACATCCGCATCATCGGCGTGCAGACCGCGCGTTTCCCAGCGATGGTCAACGCGGTCAAGGGAACGCAGCACCCGCAGGGGCTGACGACGATCGCCGAAGGCATCGCCGTCGGCCAGCCGGGCGAGATCACGCGTGCGCTGATCGCCGAGCGTGTCGACGACCTGGTGCTGGTCGACGAAGGCGACATCGAGCAGGCGATCGTGATGCTGCTCGAGATCGAGAAGACGCTGGTCGAAGGCGCCGGCGCCGCCGGGCTGGCGGCGCTGCTGAAGGAGCCCGAGCGCTACGCCGGGCGCAAGGTCGGCCTGGTGCTCTGCGGCGGCAACATCGACCCGATGCTGCTGTCGGCCATCATCGGCCGCGGCATGGTGCGCGCCGGGCGCCTGGCGCGCATCCGCGTCGGCGCACGCGACACGCCGGGCGTGCTGGCCAAGATCACCTCGGTCGTCGCCCAGGCCGGCGCCAACATCGACGAGGTCCACCACCAGCGTGCGTTCTCGACGCTGTCGGCGCAGAACGTCGAGGTCGAGCTGGTGCTGCAGACACGCAACCCGCGCCATGTCGCCGACGTCGTCGCTGCGTTGCAAACGGCCGGTTTCGGCGCCCAGGCTTACTGAGGCGTCAGCGCAGCGTCAAAACAGGCGTGCTACATTCGACCCCGATGCGTTCCTTCGCCTATTTCTTTGCGTTCTTCTGGTTCTCGCCCCGTCCGGCGGCTGGAGAGGCAAACGCGTAGACGCAACGCACCCGAACCCAGAAAACCGCCGGCAGCCCCGGCGGTTTTTTTTCGCCCGCACCCGATCCACAGGAAGCACCGTCATGAGCCCGAAATCCGCCGCAGCCGCCGAAGGGCGCTACGCGCTGAGCGAGAAGACCAGCCAGACCGACGACCAGCGCATCCGCGACGTCACGCCGCTGCCGCCGCCGGACCACCTGATCCGCTTCTTCCCGATCGCCGGCACGCCGGTCGAGACCCTGGTTTCGGGCACGCGGCAGAAGATCCGCGACATCATGGCCGGCCACGACGACCGGCTGCTGGTCATCGTCGGCCCGTGTTCGATCCACGACCCGGCCGCGGCGCTTGAGTACGCACGGCGCCTGCG
Organism: Rubrivivax gelatinosus; assembly: GCF_016583785.1. GTDB lineage: Bacteria > Pseudomonadota > Gammaproteobacteria > Burkholderiales > Burkholderiaceae_C > Rubrivivax > Rubrivivax gelatinosus_B. Next base: position 8,679 of record NZ_NRRU01000005.1, read on the forward strand.
TGTCGAACGCGAGCGCCACGCAGGCGAGCTCGAGATCGTGATGCGCGTCTATTTCGAGAAACCGCGCACCACGGTCGGCTGGAAGGGCCTGATCAACGACCCCTACCTCGACGAGAGCTTCCGTATAGACGAAGGCCTGCGCATCGCGCGCCAGCTGCTCGTCGACATCAACCGCCAGGGCGTGCCGGCGGCCAGCGAGTTCCTCGACGTGATCTCGCCGCAGTACATCGGCGACCTGATCGCCTGGGGCGCGATCGGCGCGCGCACGACCGAAAGCCAGGTGCACCGCGAACTGGCTTCGGGACTGTCGGCGCCGGTGGGCTTCAAGAACGGCACCGACGGCAACATCAAGATCGCGACCGACGCGATCCAGGCCGCGGCGCGGCCGCACCACTTCCTGTCGGTGCACAAGAACGGCCAGGTGGCGATCGTCGAGACCCGCGGCAACAAGGACTGCCACGTCATCCTGCGCGGCGGCAAGGCGCCGAACTACGACGCCGCCAGCGTCGCCGCGGCCTGCGCCGAGATCGAGGCGAGCAAGCTGCCGTGCCGGCTGATGATCGACGCCAGCCACGCCAACAGCAGCAAGCAGCACCAGCGCCAGATCGAGGTGATGCGCGACGTCGGCGCCCAGCTCGCCGCCGGCAACCGCTGCATCTTCGGCGTCATGGTCGAGAGCCACCTGAAGGCCGGCGCGCAGAAGTTCAGCGCCGGCAAGGACCGGGCGGCGGCGCTGGATTACGGCGTCAGCATCACCGACGCCTGCATCGGCTGGGACGATTCGGTCGGCGTGCTCGACGGTCTGGCCGCAGCCGTGAAGGCGCGCCGCGCTCGGCTTGCCGCCGGGCATCAGCCGGCGCCGGCGGTGCAGGCTCTCTGAGCGGATGTGAGCGTTTGCTCTCTCGTCACCAGGCGCCGCGCTTGCCGGTGCCCGGGACCGCAGCCCGAGGAGCAGCCGTGAAACCCAGCCTCTTGCCGCTGCAGCGCGCCGTCGTCGGCGCGCTGCTGGGCGCCGCGGCCGCCGTCGTGGCGGCCCAGGACAGCCCGCACCCGCCGGCCGACCCGGTGCGTGCCGCCTACGACCGCGCCGACACCGACCGCGACGGCAGGCTCTCGCGCGCCGAAGCGGCGCGGCTGCCGACCGTCGGCAGCAAGTTCGAGCAATACGACGAGAACCGCGACGGTTACCTGAGCTTCGAGGAATACCGCACCGGCTTCCCGGTGACGGTCAGCCGGCCTGGCGCCTGAGGCGCTCGCTGCGTCGGCTGACTTCGCCGCCGCTCCTAGAATGCCGGGCCCATGGTTTTGTGGCCGCGGCCCCGCGCCACGCACGAGGAGAAGGCCGTGAGCGCCCTGACCCACGATGGCGCGGCAAGCGCGCCGCGCAGGCCCCTGCCCGAGGCGATGAGCGTCGCGCTGCAGGCCTTGTTCGGCCCGCGCCTGAGCAGCGCCGAAGCCGTGCGGCTGCAGCACGGCCGCGACGAGTCGCCGTTTCCGACGACACCGCCCGACGCCGTGGTGTTCTGCGAAACCACAGAGGAAGTGGCGGCTGTCGTCCGGCTGGCTGCCGAGCACCGCGTGCCGGTGATCCCCTACGGAGCCGGTTCCTCGCTCGAAGGCCAGCTGCTGGCGGTGCAGGGCGGCGTCAGCATCGACCTGTCGCGCATGACGCGCATCCTGCGCATCGCCGCCGAAGACCTGACGGCGACGGTCCAGGCCGGCGTCACGCGCGAGCAGCTGAACGCCGAGCTGCGTTCGCTGGGCCTGTTCTTCCCGGTCGATCCGGGCGCCAACGCGTCGATCGGTGGCATGGCCGCGACACGCGCCAGCGGCACGAACGCGGTGCGCTACGGCACGATGCGCGAGAACGTGCTCGCGCTCACGGTCGTCACCGGCCGCGGCGAGGTCGTGCGCACCGGCACACGGGCGCGCAAGTCGGCCGCGGGCTACGACCTGACGCGGCTGTTCGTCGGCAGCGAAGGCACGCTGGGCGTGATGACCGAGATCACCGTGCGCCTGTATCCGCTGCCCGAGGCGGTGAGCGCGGCGGTCTGCCACTTCGCCGACGTCGCCTCGGCGGTGCGGGCGACGATCCAGACGATCCAGCTCGGCGTGCCGATCGCACGCTGCGAGCTGCTGGACGTGAACGCGGTGCGCGCCGTCAACCGCCAGTCGGGGCTGGCGCTGCGCGAGGCGCCGATGCTGCTGATGGAGTTCCACGGCAGCCCCGCGGGCGTGAAGGAGCAGGCCGAGGCGGTGCAGGCGATTGCCGCCGAACTCGGCGGCGAGGACTTCGAGTGGGCGAGCACGCCCGAAGAACGCAGCCGGCTGTGGGCGGCGCGCCACCGCGCCTACTTCGCCGGCCTGCAGCAGCATCCCGGCACACGCTCGGTGACGACCGACACCTGCGTACCGATCTCGCACCTGGCCGAGATCGTCGAAGCCTCGGTCGCCGACGCCGAGGCCTCGGGCCTGCCCTACTACATCGTCGGCCACGTCGGCGACGGCAACTTCCACCTCGCCTATCTGGTGAAGGACGGCGACGCGGCCGAGCGTGCGACGGCCGAAGCGATGAGCGAACGCATGGTGCGGCTCGCGATCGCGCTCGAAGGCAGCTGCAGCGGCGAACACGGCATCGGCCTGCACAAGATCGGCTTTCTCGAGGAGGAAGCCGGGCCCGGCGGTATCGCGCTGATGCGCGCGATCAAGCAGGCGCTGGACCCGCTGGACATCCTGAACCCGGGCAAGATCTTCCTGCGCTGAGCACCCGCGCGACAGGCCCGGCGCACCGGGTTCAGGCCGGCGCGGTGACGCTCCAGCGTTTGGTGACGTCGCTGCGCCCGTTGACGCTCTCCAGGTGCACCGCAAAACCCCAGAGCCGGGCGACGTGTTTCAGGACCTCGTTCGCGCTCTCGTGCAGCGGCCGGTCGTTGTGCTGGAAGTGGCGCAGCGTCAACGAACGGTCGCCGCGCAGGTTGACGTTCCAGACCTGGATGTTGGGCTCGCGCGTGCCCAGGTCGTACTGGTGCGAGAGGGATTCGCGCACGCGCCGGTAGCCGGCTTCGTCGTGGATCGCGCTGATCTCGAGTTCGTTCTGCTTCTCGTCGTCGAGGATGGTGAACAGCCGCAGGTCGCGCATCAGCTTGGGGCTCAGGTACTGGCCGACGAAGCTCTCGTCCTTGAAGTTGCGCATCGCCTGGTCGAGCGCCGGCAGCCAGGGCGTGCCGGCGATCTCGGGGAACCACTGGCGGTCCTCGTCTGTCGGCTTCTCGCAGATGCGCTGGATGTCGTTGTACATCGCGAAGCCGAGCGCGTACGGGTTGATGCCGCTGTAGGCGCGGTGGCCGACCGGCGGTTGGTAGATGACGTTGGTGTGCGACTTCAGCCACTCGATCATCACGCCGTCGGTCAGGTAGCCGTCGTCGTACATCTGGTTGAGCAGCTTGTAGTGCCAGAAGGTGGCCCAGCCTTCGTTCATCACCTGGGTCTGGCGCTGCGGATAGAAGTACTGGGCGACCTTGCGCACGATGCGCACGATCTCGCGCTGCCAGGGTTCGAGCAGCGGCGCGTTCTTCTCGATGAAGTACAGCAGGTTCTCCTGCGGCTCTTCGGGGAAACGTTTGTTCTCGGCCGCCGGCGAGTCCTTCTCGGCGCGCCGCGGCAGCGTGCGCCACAGGTCGTTGACCTGCTGCTGCACGTAGGCCTCGCGGTCCAGGCGCTCGGCCAGTTCCTGCGCCAGCGACTTGCGGCTGGGCCGGCGGTAGCGGTCGACGCCGTGATTGGCGAGCGCGTGGCAGCTGTCGAGAAAGGTCTCGACCGCGTCCAGGCCGTGTTTCTCCTCGCACTTGGCGACATAGTCCTTGGCGTAGACCAGGTAGTCGATGATCGACGACGCGTCGGTCCACATCCGGAACAGGTAGTTGCCCTTGAAGAAGCTGTTGTGGCCGTAGGCGGCATGGGCGATGACGAGCGCCTGCATCGCCATCGTGTTCTCCTCCATCAGGTAGCTGATGCAGGGGTTGGAGTTGATGACGATCTCGTAGGCCAGGCCCATGTGGCCGCGCTTGTAGTTCTTCTCGGTGGAGATGAACTCCTTGCCGTAGCTCCAGTGGCGGTAGTTCACCGGCATGCCGACCGACGCGTAGGCGTCCATCATCTGCTCGGCGGTGATGATCTCGAGCTGGTTCGGGTAGGTGTCCAGGCCGAAACGCGCCGCGGTCGCGCGGATGATCGCGTGGTACTTGTCGACCAGCTCGAAGGACCAGTCGCTAGGCCCCGGCAGCGCCTCGCCCGGGCGTTCGGCGATCGGGATCGGCTCGGTGAGCAGCGTGCGTGCGCTTGCGTGTCTCATGCCGCCTGCGCCCCTTCCTTCTTGAACAGGTCGCGGAAGACCGGGTAGATCTGGTCGGCGCTGGTGGCCTTGCGCATCGCGAAGTGGCGGTTGGCGGCCTGCAGCTGGGTGTATTCCTCCCAGAGGTTCTGCTCTTCCTCGGCCACCTGGACGTAGGCGTAGTAGCGCACCAGCGGCAGCAGCTTGTCGCCCAGCAGCTCGCGGCAGCGGCCGCTGTCGTGGTGCCAGTTGTCGCCGTCGCTGGCCTGGGCGCCGTAGATGTTCCACTCGCTCGGGCTGTAGCGCGCGCGGATGATCTCTTCCATCAGCACCAGCGCGCTCGACACCACGGTGCCGCCGGTCTCGCGGGCGTGGAAGAAGTCGTGTTCGTCGACCTCCTGCGCCTGCGTGTGGTGGCGGATGAAGACGAGTTCGATCTTGTCGTAGTGCCGCGTCAGGAAGAGGTAGAGCAGGATGAAGAAACGCTTGGACAGCTCCTTGCGCGCCTCGTCCATCGACCCCGAGACGTCCATCAGGCAGAACATCACCGCCTTGCTGGTCGGCACCGGCACGCGCACGCGGTTGCGAAAGCGCAGGTCAATCGGATCCAGGTAGGGGATGCGCTCGATCCTGGCGCGCAACAGCGCGATCTCCTCCTCGAGCGCCTTGATCTCGCCTTCGCCGGCCAGATCCCCGGGCTGGACTTCAGCTTTCAGCGTCGCCAGCCGCTCCTCGAGTTCGCGCAGACCACGCCGCGAGGCCGCGCCGATCGCGATGCGCCGGCCGATCGCCCCGCGCATCGAGCGCACGACGTGCAGGTTGTTCGGCGTGCCGTCGTTGGTGAAGCCGGCGCGGTGGCTCTTCCACTCGGGCACCTCGGCGAGCTGGGTGCGCACCAGGTGCGGCAGCGCCAGGTCCTCGAAGAAGACCTGCATGAACTCTTCCTTGGACAGCGCGAAGACGAAGTCGTCCTCGCCTTCGCCCTGGTCGCTGGCCTGGCCGCTGCCCGACCCGCCACCCGCGCCGCCGCCCTTCGGACGTTCGATGCGGTCGCCGCGGATGTACTCCTGGTTGCCCGGATGCACGATCTCGCGCACCCCGCCCTGGCCGTGGCCGAACACCGGCTCGGACAGGTCCTTCTTCGGGATGTGGATCTCCTCGCCGCGTTCGATGTCGCGGATGCCGCGGCCGTCGATCGCACGTTTGACCGCCTCGCGGATCTGGTCCTTGTGGCGGCGCAGGAAACGCTCGCGGTTGCCGATCGACTTGTTCTTGCCGGCGAGCCTGCGGTCAATGATTTGCTGCATCCTCGGCCTCAGCCTATGCGATCAAGCTTCCCGCCGCGGATCCGGCTTCGCCGGGCCGCAGGCGGACGGCCCCCTTGGGGGGTAGCGAGCGAAAGCGAGCTCGGGGGCACCATCAGCTACTCTTTCTGACGCGCAGGTACCACTCGCACAGCAGCCGCACCTGCTTGGGCGTGTAGCCCTTGGCGACCATGCGGGTGACGAAGTCCTCGTGCTTCTTGGCTTCGTCGGCGCTGGCCTTGGCGTTGAAGCTGATGACCGGCAGCAACTCCTCGGTGTTCGAGAACATCTTCTTCTCGATCACGGTGCGCAGCTTCTCGTAGCTGGTCCAGACCGGGTTCTTGCCCTGGTTGTTGGCGCGCGCACGCAGCACGAAGTTGACGATCTCGTTGCGGAAGTCCTTCGGGTTGGCGATGCCGGCGGGTTTCTCGATCTTCTCGAGTTCGCCGTTGAGCGCGGCGCGGTCGAAGACCTCGCCGGTGTCGGTGTCGCGGTACTCGTGGTCCTGGATCCAGTAGTCGGCGTAGGTGACGTAGCGGTCGAAGATGTTCTGACCGTATTCGGAGTAGCTCTCCAGGTACGCGGTCTGGATCTCCTTGCCGATGAACTCGGCGTACTTCGGCGCCAGCAGTTCCTTGATGAATCCGGTGTACTTCTGCTCGAACTCGGCCGGGAACTGCTCGCGCTCGATCTGCTGCTCCAGCACGTACATCAGGTGCACCGGGTTGGCGGCAACTTCGGTGCTGTCGAAGTTGAAGACCTTGGACAGGATCTTGTAGGCGAAGCGCGTCGAGACGCCGCTCATGCCTTCGTCGACGCCGGCGTAGTCGCGGTACTCCTGGTAGCTCTTGGCGCGCGGGTCGGTGTCCTTCAGGTTCTCGCCGTCGTAGACCAGCATCTTGCTGAACAGCGACGAGTTCTCGGGCTCCTTCAGCCGCGTGAGGATGGCGAACTGGCTCATCATCTTCAGCGTGCCGGGCGCGCAGGTGGCCTGGGCCAGCGACGAGTTGCGCAGCAGCTTCTCGTAGATCTTGACCTCTTCGCTGACGCGCAGGCAGTACGGCACCTTGACGATGTAGATGCGGTCGAGGAAAGCCTCGTTGTTCTTGTTGTTGCGGAAGGCCTTCCACTCGCTCTCGTTGCTGTGCGCGAGAACGACGCCGTCGAAGGGGATCGCGCCGAAACCTTCGGTGCCCTTGAAGTTGCCTTCCTGGGTGGCCGTCAGCAGCGGGTGCAGCACCTTGATCGGCGCCTTGAACATCTCGACGAACTCGAGCAAACCCTGGTTGGACAGGCACAGGCCGCCGGAATAGCTGTAGGCGTCGGGGTCGTCCTGGGAGTAGGTCTCGAGCCGGCGGATGTCGACCTTGCCGACCAGCGAGCTGATGTCCTGGTTGTTCTCGTCGCCCGGCTCGGTCTTGCTGATGCCGACCTGGCGCAGGATGGACGGGAAGCGCTTGACGACCTTGAAGCGGCGGATGTCGCCGCCGAACTCCTCCAGCCGCTTCACCGCCCACGGGCTCATGATGCGGTTCAGGTAGCGGCGCGGGATGCCGAACTCGCTCTCGAGGATGGGGCCGTCCTCGTCGGGGTCGAACAGGCCCAGCGGCGACTCGTTCACCGGCGAGCCCTTGATCGCGTAGAACGGCACCTCCTGCATCAGCTGCTTCAGGCGCTCGGCGATCGAGCTCTTGCCGCCGCCGACGGGGCCCAGCAGATACAGGATCTGCTTCTTCTCCTCCAGCCCCTGCGCCGCGTGCCGGAAGTAGGACACGACCTGCTCGATCGCGTCTTCCATGCCGTAGAACTCGGCGAAGGCCGGGTAGACCTTGATGATCTTGTTGGCGAAGATGCGCGACAGCCGCGTGTCGTTGCGGGTGTCGATGCTCGTCGGCTCACCGATCGCGCGGAGCATGCGCTCGGCGGCGGTGGCATAGGCCAGCGGGTTGCGCTTGCACTCCGCGAGGTAGTCCTCGAGCGACAGCTCCTCCGCACTGAGGCGTTCGTAGCGCGCCTTCAGGTTGCCGATCACGTCCATGCGATCTCCTGGTCGGGTAGCGGCACGGGCGGCGGGGTCGTGTGCGATCCCATCCGTCTGCGCCTGGGAAGTTCTGATGAAGTCCCGGCTGTACGGGCCCAGGCTCCATCAGAGCTTTCCGTCTCTCGCCAGTGGTGCATGACCACCGTCTCGGCAGGCAGGTCCATCCTGCCCGTGGCTGGCAACGTTTTCCACCGGGTTTGGCCTGTCATCGACCGCCTGTTCCGAGGAATCCGTCTCACCCCTGCATTGCAAGAGATGTGCCCTGCCGGCGCTGCCGACGCCGCGCTGCGTTTTCGGCTGCGTCGGCCGTGCCGGATTGCACGCCACCCGCCAACCACGCACCGATGATGCGACGACGGCGATAAGCCTGTCGGGGCATCGGCCTTCGGACTGGGGGGCGGTAAGGGTATGCGGGCCGTTGCCGGCCGGCGACGACGCACCGGCCGGGTGCGCCGTGGAGCGCGCTACTCCTCGGCCAGGCCGAGGCGTTCCAGCAGGCCGCCCAGCTCGTCGAGCGAACCGAAGCTGATCGTGATGTCACCCGCCTGGCGCTTGCCGCGCGCACGCACGCGGATCTCGACACTGGCCGAGAGCGCGTCGGCCAGGCGTTCCTCCAGCCGCACGATGTCGCGCGACTTGGCCGGCGCCGCCTTCGCGCGCTCGGCCGATTCGGGCTGCGACTGGCGCTGCACCAGCTTCTCGGCTTCGCGCACGCTCAGCTTGCGCGAGCTGATCTCGTGCGCTGCCATGACCTGAGGCGCCGCTTCCAGCGCCAGCAGGGCGCGGGCATGACCCATGTCAAGATCGCCCGCCAGCAGCATCTGCTGCACCGGCGGCGCCAGGTTCAGCAGGCGCAGCAGGTTGCTCGCCGCGCTGCGCGAGCGGCCGACGGCCTGCGCCGCCTGCTCGTGCGTCAGCCCGAACTCGTGGATCAGGCGCTGCAGGCCCTGGGCTTCTTCGAGCGCATTCAGGTCTTCGCGCTGGATGTTCTCGATCAGCGCCATCACCGCGGCAGCTTCGTCGGGAACGGGCTTGACCAGCACCGGCACCGTGTCCAGGCCCGCGAGGCGGGCGGCGCGGAAACGGCGCTCGCCGGCGATGATCTCCCAGCGCCCCGGGCCGACCGGGCGCACGAGGATGGGTTGCATCACGCCCTGGCTCTTGATGCTCTCGGCGAGCTCGTAGAGCGAGCCCTCGTCCATGCGCGTGCGCGGCTGGTAGCGGCCGGGCTCGAGCTGGTCGAGGCGCAGCGTGCTCGGCTGGCCGTCGCCGGCCGGTGCATCGGAGACTTTGGGGCCAAGCAGCGCTTCGAGGCCCAGGCCCAGCCCCTTCGGTTTTTTTGTCGCCATGGTGGTGATTGTCACCGAGCGGCGAGTGCAGCCAGCCGAGCGACACCCTCGGGCCAGTCGCCCAGGCCCGATTCGGCGTTCAGATGGCCGCGGGCACCCAGGCTTTCGGCCACAGCGCCCCAGTCGGCGGCGAGCCCGCGCGAAGCCTCGGGCGTGGCGAAGGGATCGTCGTCGCTGTAGAGCACCCGCGCCGGAAACGGCAAGGCTTGCCGCAAGGCCGGCCGCCAGCGCGCGACCGGCAGCGGCGTTTCGTCGCGCTCCAGGTCGGGCGGCGCGACCAGCAGGGCGCCGGCGATGCGCGCCGTGTGCCGCGAATGCGCCGCCCAGGCGCTGACGAGATGGCAGCCCAGGCTGTGCGCCGCCAGCCGCACCGGCCCCGGTGCCGCCAGCACCGCGTCCTCCAGCTGCGCCATCCAGTCGCCGCGCAGCGGCCATTCCCAGTCCGACTGCTGCACACGCACGAAGCCGTGCAGCGCCTCCCAGCGGCTCTGCCAGTGCTGCGGGCCCGATCCCAGCCAGCCCGGCAGCACCAGCACACGTTCATCCAAGGTCATCGCCTTGCCTTATCCTCGCCCGTTCACTCCATGGATTGTGCGCGAGAGGCAGAGATGACATACACGGTCTACGTCGACGGGCAGGAAGGCACGACGGGCCTGCGTATCCACGAATACCTGGCGGGCCGCGGCGACGTCGAGCTGCTGAAGATCGCGCCCGACCTGCGCAAGGACGCCGCCGAACGCGCGCGCCTGCTCAACGCCGCCGACGTCGCCTTCCTCTGCCTGCCCGACGCCGCCGCGCGCGAAGCGGTGGCGCTGGTGAACAACCCCGACACCTGCGTCATCGACGCCAGCACCGCGCACCGTACCGCGCCGGGCTGGACCTACGGCTTCCCCGAGCTGGCGCCGGGCCAGCGCGACGCGCTGCGCAGCGCCAAACGCATCACCAACCCCGGCTGCCACGCCACCGCCTTCGTCGCGCTGCTTCGCCCGCTGCTCGACGCCGGCCTGGTGCCGGCCGCGCTGCCGGTCAGCGCGACGTCGATCACCGGTTACTCCGGCGGCGGCAAGAAGATGATCGAGCAGTACGAGGCCGGCGGGAACCCGGAACTCGCTGCGCCGCGCCCCTATGCGCTGGGCCTGGCGCACAAGCACCTGCCTGAGATGAAGGCACACACCGGGCTGGCTGCGGCGCCGCTGTTCGTGCCCGTCGTCGGCCCGTTCTACAAGGGCCTGGCGCTGTCGGTGCCGCTGCACCTGTCCCAGCTGCCGGGCGTGACGCCCGAGGCCATCCAGGCCGCCTACGAGGCGCACTACGCCGGCGAACGTTTCATCCGCGTGCTGCCGCTGCGCGACAGCGCGACGCTGGAACACGGTTTCCTCGATGTGCAGGCCAACAACGAGAGCAACCGCATCGACATCCTCGTCTTCGCCAACGGCGAGCAGCTGCTGCTGGTCGCGCGCCTGGACAACCTTGGCAAGGGCGCCAGCGGCGCCGCGGTGCAGGCGATGAACCTGCATCTGGGCCTGGACGAAGGCCTCGGTCTCTAGGCCGACCACGCCCGCCCGTGCAACGGCGCCCCGCGGGGCGCCGTTCTCGTTTTCAGACCCCGGGCGCCTGCCGGTAGTGGTAGGCGAAGGCGTCGGCAAAACCGAGCCGGCGGTAGATCGCACGTGCCGGCAGGTTGTCGGCCTCGACCTGCAGGTAGCCGACGCGTGCACCCTGCCCCATGGCCAGCCCCAGCAGCCGCCGGCACAGCCGTGACGCATGGCCCTGGCCGCGTGCGGCCGGCGCGCTGAAGACGTCGTACAGCCCCGCGAACTCGGCTTCGACCGCGACCTGGCCGCAGGCGACGATGGCGCCGTCGGCCTGGCGCACCAGCGCCAGCGCGCTGTACGGCACCGGGGAGCCCGCGAGGCGCTGGGCCTGGGCGATGCGCTGCGACGCCGGCGAACCCCGCAGCTCACCGATCGCTTCGGCAAAATCTTCGGCGGCCAGCCTGTTCCACGTGAAACCATCCGGCGCAGGCGCCTCGGCCTCGTGCACCAGCTCCGGCGCCAAAGCCGGCGCCAGCATCACCCGGGTGTCGTCCAGGCTGGCCCAGCCACGCGCCGCCAGATCCGCATCCAGCGACGGCGGCTGGGTATACGGTGTGATGCGCACGAACATCGGCAGCCCGGCGTCGCGATACACCGCGGCGGCGAGCGCGATGCGTTCGTCCAGCGCCAGCCGGCCTTCGGCGACGGCGTTGATGCAGCGTGCACGTTTGGCCTTGCCCGGCGAGTAGCGCACGAGCCAGCCGTCCAGCCAGCGCTGCTCGCGCGGCGCTGCGGCGTTCAGCCCGGCGTCCTCGGCGCGGGCCGCCAGCGTCTCAGCCGACACGCAGCACCATCTCGCGCGCAAACTCGACGAAAGCCTGTGCGCCCTTGCTGGCCGGGTCGAAGGTGACGCCCGGCTGGCCGTAGCTCGGCGCCTCTGCCAGGCGCACGTTGCGCGGGATCACCGTGTTGAACACCTTGTCGCCGAAGTGCGCCTTCAGCTGCTCGGCCACCTGCTGCTGCAGCGTGATGCGCGGGTCGAACATCACACGCAGCAGGCCGATCAGCTTCAGCTCCGGGTTCAGGTTGGCGTGCACCTGCTTGATCGTGTTGACCAGGTCGGACAGGCCTTCGAGCGCGAAGTACTCGCACTGCATCGGCACGACGACACCGTGTGCGGCGCACAAGCCGTTCAGCGTCAGCAGGCTGAGCGAGGGCGGGCAGTCGATCAGCACGAAGTCGTAGTCGGCTTCGGCCGCGGCCAGCGCCAGCTTCAGCCGGCGCTCACGGCGCTCCAGCTTCACCAGCTCAACTTCGGCTCCGGCCAGCTCGCGGTTCGCGCCGAGCACATCGTAGTCGGCGACGCTGCGCTGGCGCGCTTCGGCGACGCTGGCGCTTTCCAGCAGCACGTCGTAGACCGACAGCGCCAAGGCTCGCTTGTCGACGCCCGAGCCCATGGTCGCGTTGCCCTGCGGGTCCAGATCGACGACGAGCACACGTTGGCCCACCTGGGCCAGGCCGGCGGCGAGGTTGACGGTGGTCGTCGTCTTGCCGACGCCGCCTTTCTGGTTCGCGATACAGAAGATGCGCATGCTCGACGCGACTAAGCGCGCTTCGAAGAGGTTCGTGAATGACCGGTCGGCGTTCGGCGCAGTGTGCGGCGCGAATCCCGTCGCGAGGACGGTTGCGTTTCCGGTGCCGCCGAGCGTAGCGCAGATTGCGCCCTCGGCGCCCGGCAGACGCTCAGCGTTTGCGCATCCAGACCAGGCAGCGCTGCGCGTCCAGGCCCGGCACCGCCAGTTGTTCCACGTGGAACACCTCGATGTCGGCCGGCAGCGCCGCAATCTCGTCCTCGGGCAGCCTGCCCTTCATCGCCATCCAGCAGCCGCCCGGCTTCAGATGCGAGCCGGTCAACGTGACAAAGTCAGCCAGCGAGGCGAAGGCGCGCGAGGTGATCAGGTCGAAGGCCGGCGCGCGCCACTGTTCGACGCGCGAATGCACCGCATGCAGCTTGGCCAGCCGCAGCTCGGCCGCGACCTGGCGGATGAAAGCCGCCTTCTTGCCGACGGTGTCGACGCAGGAAACGTCCCAGCCCATGACGGCGAGCACGACACCCGGCAGGCCACCGCCGCTGCCGACGTCGAGCACGCGCCCGGCCGGCAGGCGTTGCGCCAGCGGCTTCACGACGGCCAGACAGTCGGCCAGGTGCTGCGTCAGCATCTGCTCGGGGTCGCGCACCGCCGTCAGGTTGTAGGTGCTGTTCCAGCGCCGCAGCAGCGCCAGATAGCGGTCGAGCGCGTCGAGCTGCGCCGCCGTCGCCGCGAGCCCGAGCGCGGCGCAGACCGTGGCCGCGGCGCTCATTGGGGCCGCCACGCCGGCAGCCGCAGCCGCAGCCGCAGCCAAGTCCTCTTCGCTCATGCCGCCTCGTCCTGCGTGAAGCCCTTGAACCGGCCCTTCTTCAGATGCACCAGCAGCAGCGAAATCGCCGCCGGCGTGACGCCGGAGATGCGCGAAGCCTGGCCCAGCGTCTCGGGGCGGTGGCGCGTCAGCTTCTGCCGCACCTCGAAGGACAGCGCGGTGACCTGGGCGTAGTCCAGGTCCTCGGGCAGCTTCATCTGCTCGTAGTGCGCGGCGCGCTGCACCTCGTCGACCTGCTTGTCGATGTAGCCGGCGTACTTGATGCCGATCTCGGCCTGCTCGATCACAGCGTCGGCTTCACGCGCGCCGTACTCGGCGCGCAGTGTTTCACGTGAAACAGCGTCGGCGACCCCGGCCGCCGCGGCAGCGGCCCAAACGGCGTCGAAGTCGACACCGGGGCGGCGCAGCAGGTCGGCGAGCTTGTATTCGTGTTCCAGCGCCTTGCCGATCAGGCGTTCGGCGTCGGCCGCGGCCAGCGTCGCCGGGCGCACCCAGGTGCTGTTCAGCCGCTGCTGTTCACGCTCCAGGCGTTCGCGCTTGCGGCAGAAGGCGTCCCAACGTGCGTCGCCGACGAGGCCCAGCGCCCGCCCGGCCGCCGTCAGCCGCAGGTCGGCGTTGTCTTCGCGCAGCTGCAGCCGGTACTCGGCGCGGCTGGTGAACATGCGGTAGGGCTCGGTGATGCCCTTGGTCGTGAGATCGTCGACGAGCACGCCGAGATAGGCCTCGTCGCGTCGCGGCGTCCAGGGCTCGCGGCCCTGCGCCTGCAGCGCGGCATTCGCGCCAGCGAACAGACCCTGCGCCGCGGCTTCTTCGTAGCCCGTGGTGCCGTTGATCTGGCCGGCGAAGAACAGCCCGCCTATCGCCTTGGTCTCGAAGCTCGCCTTCAGTTCGCGCGGGTCGAAGTAGTCGTACTCGATCGCGTAGCCGGGGCGCAGGATGTGCGTGTTCTCCAGCCCGACCATCGAGCGGATCGCGGCGAGCTGGATGTCGAAGGGCAGCGAGGTCGAAACGCCGTTCGGATAGAACTCGTTCGTCGTCAGGCCCTCGGGCTCCAGAAAGATCTGGTGCGAGTTCTTGTCGGCGAAGCGGTTGATCTTGTCTTCGATGCTCGGGCAGTAGCGCGGGCCCACGCCTTCGATGACGCCGGTGAACATCGGGCTGCGGTCGAAACCGCTGCGGATGATCGCGTGCGTGCGTTCGTTGGTGTGCGTGATCCAGCACGGCAACTGGCGCGGGTGCATCTCGGGCCTGCCGAGGAAACCGAACACCGGCACCGGGTCCAGGTCGCCGGGCTGCTCTTCCAGGCGCGAGAAGTCGATCGTGCGCCCGTCCAGCCGCGGCGGCGTGCCGGTCTTCAGCCGGCCCTGCGGCAGCTTCAGCTCCTTCAGCCGTGCCGACAGCGTCGTCGCCGCCGGGTCGCCGGCGCGGCCGGCGCGGTAGTTCTCCAGCCCGACGTGCACCCGGCCGTCGAGGAAGGTGCCGGCGGTCAGCACGACCGCGCGCGCGCTGAAGCGCAGCCCGATCTCGGTGACGACGCCGGTGACACGGTCGCCCTCGACGACCAGGTCATCGCAGGCCTGCTGGAACAGCCACAGATTGGGCTGGTTCTCCAGCCGCTGGCGGATCGCGGCCTTGTAGAGCACGCGGTCGGCCTGGGCGCGTGTGGCGCGCACGGCGGGGCCCTTGCTGCCGTTGAGGATGCGGAACTGGATGCCGGCTTCGTCGGTGGCCTCGGCCATCGCGCCACCGAGTGCATCGACTTCCTTGACCAGGTGGCCTTTGCCGATGCCGCCGATCGACGGGTTGCAGCTCATCTGCCCCAACGTCTCGATGTTGTGGCTGAGCAGCAGCGTCGCGCAGCCCATGCGGGCGGCGGCGAGTGCAGCTTCGGTACCGGCGTGACCGCCGCCGACGACGATGACGTCGAACGCTTGGGGATGCAGCATGAAGCTGCGGATTTTACGAGGGCAGCGCCACCCGGGCCCGCTCGCGGCGCTGATCCCACCACCGGTCGAAGAAGTAGTGCGCGATCGTGTTCGCCACCGGCTCGATCAGCGTCATCGCACCGGCGATCGCGAGGCTGCCGGTGAGCGCATAACCGATAGCGAACGAGATACCCACGTGCATCACGCCGAACGCAGCAGACTTGGCCATCACGATCTCCTTGTTGCGAATGACTCGTATTCTGGCCAGGCCCAGCTGCCGCCGGGATCGAATGTCGGCATCGCCGCGATAGCATCGGCCATGCCCTGTACCGTATCCGCCGCCAGCTGCCGCCCGGGCTGCGGCGCCTGCTGCATCGCGCCGTCGATCACGAGCGCGATTCCCGGCATGCCGCGCGGCAAGACCGCCGGCACGCGCTGCGTGCAGCTCGACGACGAGCAACGCTGCCGCCTCTTCGGCCAGCCCGAGCGCCCGGCCTTCTGCGCCGGGCTGCAGCCCTCGGCCGAGATGTGCGGCGACTCGCGCGAAGCCGCCTTCGCCTGGCTCACCCGCCTCGAACACGCCACCACGCCGACGTGAACACCGCCACCGCCCCGAGCCTGCGCGAACGCCTCGCCGCGCTGTACCCGATGCTGGCCGCGCTGCCGGCGGCCGAAGCCGACGCCGTGCTCGCGCACGACGCGATGCGGCTGGACGCACCCGCCGGCATGCTGCTGTTCGACGAAGGAGCCCCCTGCGGCGGGTTCCCGATGGTGCTGACCGGCTCGGTGCGCGTGGCACGTGGCTCGCCCGGCGGGCGCTCGCTCGAGCTGTACCGCGTGACGCCGGGCGAACTCTGCGTCGTCTCGGCGTCCTGCCTGTTCGGCCACGCCGCGATGTCGGCGCACGGCATTGCGGCCGAGCCCACCGAACTGGTGCTGCTGACGCCGGCCGGTTTCGAGCGCTGGTGCGCCCACACCGCCTTCCGCCAGTACGTCTTCGGCATCTTCGCCGACCGCCTGGCCGACCTGATGGCGCTGGCCGAGGCGGTAGCCTTCCAGCGCCTGGACCAGCGCCTGGCCGCCACGCTGCTGGGCCACGGCGCGGTGCTGCACGCCACCCACCAGAGCCTGGCCGACGAACTGGGCACGGTGCGCGAGATCGTCAGCCGGCTGCTCAAACGTTTCGAGCGCCAGGGCTGGATCGCCGTCGGCCGCGAACGAATCGACCTGCTCGACAGCGCCGCGCTGCGGGCACTCGCTGCCGGTGAGGCGCCCCGGCCCGTGTGACCGCGGTCACCGACGCGGCGCCAGCCCGCCGCCCACACTCTCCTGCACGGCATTCCCGCCGTCACATCGTCAGGAGCGACCCATGAAATCCAATGTCGGCGGCATCGACCGCATTCTCCGCATCGTCCTCGGGCTGGCCCTGATCGCGATGATGCTGGCCGGCTTCATCGGCGTCTGGGGCTGGATCGGCGTCGTGCCGCTGCTCACCGGCGCGATCGGCTTCTGCCCGCTCTACCCGTTGATCGGCTTCAACACCTGCCCGGTCAAACGCTGAGTCACTTCAGAGCCGCAGTCCTCAGCGTGCGGGCGACGTAGGCGATCGCGAGCGCGCTGATCAGTGCGCACACCAGCACCGGCGGCAGCAGTGCTGCCGCGTCCAGCGCCTCGCCGCGCAGCACGCGGCCCATCAGCGTCACCTGGGCCAGCGCCGGCACCCAGACGTGCCAGGGCGCCTCGCCGCCCTGGTTGAACAGCGTCACCAGCGGCGCCAGCGTCACCGCGAGCACGACTACCGTCGTGTTCGCCTGCGCCTCCTTGAAGCTGCGGCAGCGGATCGCCACCGCCATCAGCAGCGCCGCCAGCGCCGCCGCCAGCGGCAGCAACAGCACGACGAAGGCCAGCGCCTCGGCCGGCCCGTAACGGAACATCACCGCCAGGGTGTCGCTGCGCAGCAGCCACTGCCCGGGCAGGAAACTCGCCGCGCTGAGCACGGCGATCATCATGCCGACGGCGGCGACCGCGCCCCATTTGCCCAGCACCAGCGCCGTGCGCGCCGCCGGGTTGCACAGCAGCGGCTCCAGCGAGCCACGCTCGCGTTCACCCGCCGTCGTGTCCAGAGCCGCGTTCAGCGCGCCGTAGACCACCGCCATCAGCACGAACAGCGGCAGCATGCCCAGCAGCTGCGCCGCGCGGGCCGCCGCGTCGGCCAGGTCGCGCTCCTCGATGCGCGCCACCTGCAGCAGCTGCGGTGCGACACCACGCAGCGCCAGCCGCAGCGTGCCCTGCTCCTGCACGAAACCCTGCACCAGCCGCTGCACGCGCGCGCTGCCGGTCGCCGCGCGCGTGTTCGCGCTGCTGCTCACCAGCTCCAGCACCGCCGGTTCGCCGCGCAGCAACTTCTGTTCGAAGTCGGCCGGCAGCACCAGCACCGGGTCGCCCAGCGTGCGGGCGCGCAGCTGGGCCTCGTAGTCGGCCGGCGCCTCGCGCAGCGTCCAGGCCTGGCGCTCGACGTAGTTGCGCAGCGTCGGCGCCGCGGCGATGTCGTGCACCAGCAGCTCGCGCGCCTCGGCACGCTCTTCCAGCGAAGACACCAGCACCGACAGCAGCACCAGCACCAGCGGCCCCATCGCGACCGAACTGAGCAGCACGGTGAGCAGCGTGCGCCGGTCGCGCAGCGCGTCGACCAGCTCCTTGCGGAACACCGTCCAGGCCGAACGCAGCAATGCGCTCACGTCCTGGCCCCCTCGTCGGCAAACGCCAGCCGCACGAAGGCCTCCTCGAAGTCGGGTGTGCCGGCGCGCTCACGCAGTTCGTCGACGCTGCCGTCGGCGACGACGCGGCCGTGGGCGATGACGACGACGCGGTCACACAGGCGTTCGACCTCCTGCATCACGTGGGTCGAGAAGACGATGCACTTGCCGGTCTGGTCGCGCAGCCGGCGCAGCGTCTCGCGCAGCGCGCGTGTCGCCAGCACGTCCAGGCCGTTGGTCGGTTCGTCGAGCACGATGTTCGCCGGGTCGTGCACCAGCGCGCGCGCCAGCGCCGTCTTCATGCGTTCGCCCTGGCTGAAGCCGTCGGTGCGGCGTTCCAGCAGCGGCGTCATCTCCAGCATCGCCGCCAGCGCCTCGGCGCGTGCGTTCGCACGCCCGGCGTCCAGCCCATGCAGCCGCCCGTAATAGACGATGTTCTCGCGCGCCGTCAGCCGCGGGTACAGGCCACGCGCGTCGCCGAGCACGCCCAGCCGCGCCTGGGCCTCGCGCGGGCGCGTCGCGACGTCGATGCCGTCGACCGCCGCGCTGCCGGCGTCGGCCTCGATCAGCCCGGCCAGGATGCGCAGCGTCGTCGTCTTGCCGGCGCCGTTGGGACCCAGCAGCCCGGTGATGCGGCCGTCAGCGGCGCTGAAATCGACGCCGGCGACCGCCTGCACCGTGCGCGCCTGGCGGCCGCGCCCCTGGACGAACCGTTTCTCCAGCCCCCGGACCTCGATCATCGCGGCGCTCCCGGCGGCATGAAGGCACCGGGCCGCGGCAGCTTCGCGACGCAGCCGAAGTCGACCGCCAGCGCGGCGGCATCGGTCTCGGCATCGACGAAGCGGAACACCGCGTCGCGCACGCAGCCGATGGCCATGGTGCCGTGGCCGGCGTTGGGCACGACGACGTGCCGCGCCAGCGGCCCGAGCGCGGCCGCCGTGTGTTCGCCGTGGCGCGGCGGCGTCACCGGGTCGGCACTGCCCGACAGCAGCAGCGCCGCCACCGGCGAGCGGCCCATGCGGTAGAAGCCGGCCGGCACCTCGCCACGCGGCCAGTCGCGGCAGACGGCGGCGTAGTCGTCGGCCAGCGCACGGCCGAAGTCGCGGCCCGTCGCCTCGCCCGGCGGCGCCAGCCGCGGCACATCCTCGGCGCAGATCACCGAGAAATGCAGCCCCTGGGCGATGCCGCGCCCGGACAGGTCGATGCCGGCCGACGCCAGCCCGAACAAACCATCGAAGCGCCCGGCTGCCGCCTCGCTGATAGCCGCCGGCAGCGCCGAACTCCAGGCCGGCAGGTACAGCGCCTGGCGCACCAGGCCGAGCACCAGCTCGCGCGACAGCAGCACGTTCTGGCGCCGGCCGGTGAACGGGTGCGTGACCTCGGCCTGGCGCGGCAGGCCGGCCAGCAGCGTCGCCCACGACGCCGTCAGCGCCGGGAAACGTGCGCGGCAGCCGGGCTCGAGTTCGCAGGCGGCGAGCACCGCGTCCAGCGCCGCCTGCGCGTCCAGCGACGCCGCCGCCGGCAGCACCATGTCCGGCGGCGCGACACCGTCCAGCACCAGGCGCCGCACCGCCTGCGGGAACTGGCGCTGGTACTCGATCGCGGCGCGGGTGCCGTAGGACACGCCGGCCAGGTCGATGCGTTCGGCGCCGAGCGCACGCCGCACGGCGTCGACGTCCTGCACCGCCAGCGTCGTCGTGTAGAAACGCAGGTCGCCCAGCGGCGACTTCTGCAGCCGCTCGCGGCAGGCTTTCAGCGAAGCCAGCCGGCGCGACGGTTCGGCCTCGGTCAGCATCGACGCCAGCGCGTCGCCATCGTCGCAGTCCAGCGCCGCGCTGCGGCCGGTGCCACGCAGGTCGACGAGCACGATGTCGCGCCGGCTGCCCAGGCGCCCGAGCAGCCGCTCGACGCCGCCAGCGATGTCGATCGCGCCCTGCCCCGGGCCGCCAGCGAGGAACAGCACCGGGTCGGGCCGCGGCCGCCGCGCCTGCGCCGGCAGCACCGCGTACTGCACCACGATCGTCGGGCCGCCCGGTTTTGCCGGATCGAGCGGGCGCTTGATGCTGCCGCAGCGCGCCTCGTGTTCGACACCGGGCAGGCGGCAGGCCGTCGTCTGGGCCCAGGCCGGGCCGGCCAGCAGCGCGACGCCCAGCGCCGCCAGCCGCAGCAGCACGCCGGCGCTCACGCCAGCAGCCGGCGCAGTTCGCCGCTGTCGTGAAGCGCTTTCAGCTCGTCGAAACCGCCGACGAGCACGCCGCGCACGAAGACCATCGGGAAGGTCGGCCAGCCGCTCCACATCTTCAGCGCATTGCGCCGCCGCCACTGGCTGAAGTAGCTGCCGTACTCGAGGTAGCGGTAGCGGATGCCGGCGGCGTCGAGCAGGCGCCGCGCGCGGCGCGGGAACGGGTTCTGCGCCATGCCGACGACGACCACGGCCTCGGCCGCGAGCGCCGCCTGCACCTCGTGCACGATGCCGGCATGCAGGGCCGCGACACGTTCGCGGATCGCGGGGTGCAGGTGGTCGTCGTCCAGGGTGGCGCGCGGCATCGGGGACGAGGTTAACAAAGCCTGTGCGCCGCCGCCGTGCCGGCTTTAGGCCGGCGGACGGATGGTGGCCTCAACCGGCAGCGCGCGGCTGCAGCAGCGTGCGGCAGGTCTCGCGGGCACCGTCGGCGGCGTCGACCTTGCGGCAGACGCCGTCGAGCCGCGCCTGCAGCCGCTTCAGCGCCGCCGCGTGGCGGCCGCCTTGGTTCCAGGCGGCGAGCTTGGCGCCCAGGCGCTGCAGCGAGCGCACGCTGCGGCCCTGGAAGGCGCCAGCGTCGCGGCCGGCTTCGTCCAGCAGCTGCGCGGCGGTCTTCTCGATGCGCGCGCCGTCCTGCGGCGCCAGCTCGATCAGCGCGGCGACGTAGCCGCCGCCCCACTGCAGCCGCGTCGCCGGGCCTTCGCTCTTCTCGAAGGCCTGGCGGTACCAGCCGAGCGCGTCGTCGGTGCGGCCGAGCTTGCGCGCGTTGCCGCCGAGCTGGCTCATCAGGTAGTAGGGCGAATGGCTCTTGGTCAGGTTGGCCTTGAGCAGCGCGTCGCTCTCGGCCCAGAGGCCGGCGCGCGCCAGCAGGTGGGCGTCGCCGGTGATCACCGCCTGGCGTTCGTAACCGTCGCTGATCTCGCGCTCGTCGCGTGCCGCCTGCTCGCGCACCAGCTGCAGCAGCGCCGGCGCCAGCTCGACCTTGACGGCGTCCTCGGGCACGGCCAGGCGCGCCAGCTCGACACGCGAGCCGAGCGCACCCTGGCGGTCGGCGCGCGACAGGCTGGCATCGGCGGCCAGCTTCTGCAGCGCGGCGTCGAACAGCGGCACCAGCGGCGAGCGCTCCGGCGCCTGGCCATCGGCCAACGCCCGCACCAGGTCGGCGGCGCTCCAGACGAAGACGTCGGCATGGCGCCGCGCCAGCGCCGGGTCGGCGGCGACGCGGCGCACACGTTCCCGCAGCGCCGCGTCGGCCTTGACGGCCCCCTTGCCTTCGTCGGCCACCAGCGCCTTCAGCCACAGCCGGGTCGTGGTCTCGTCGTCGGCCGCCGGCGCTGCGGCGGCCAGCCGGGCCAGCAGCGCGGCGCGTTCGGACAGCGCGACGACGCGGCCGTCGTCGACGTCCCAGGCGTAGAAGGCGAGTGCACGCCACTCGTTGGCGGCGAGCGTGCGGCCGGCGAGCGCGTCGGCGACCAGCGCCTTCACCGGCCGGCCGCCGGCCAGCGCCTGCTGCAGCAGCGCCAGCACCTGTTCGGGCTCGGCTTCGCCGGGCAGGCGCGTGATCTCGTGGCCGTCGGGTGCGAACAGCACCAGCGTCGGATAGGCGCTGACGCCGAAACGTTTGCCCAGCTTCTGTGCGCCGGGGCGGTCGCCGTCGACGTGCACGGCGACGAAGTTGCGCGCCTGCACGGCGAAATCCTGGCGGTTGAACAGCGTCGCCTTCAGCTGGTTGCACGGCGGGCACCAGGTCGCGCCCCAGTACAGCAGCACCGGCTTGTTCTCGGCGCGGGCGCGCACGAACGCGCGGTCGACGTCGGCGTCGGCCGCGGCCGGCACCCAGGCGACGTTCTTCGACGGCAGGCCCGGCGCGGCAGCGGCGGGCCCGGCGCCGACGAGGCAGACGGCAAGACAGCAGGCGGCGAGAGCGTGTTTCATCCGGCGGCGATGGGTAACGGGGACGGCGGATTGTGCGCCGGGGGCCACGCGCACACCCCCCGTGTCGCGGGGGCCGGGCCGGTGGCGGGGCCATCGGCCACGGCATGAAGTCACGACCCGCCGGCCGCGGGGTGCCCGGCGGTGGCGCACTCTTCTACGATGCGGGAGTGAAAATTCGTAACGCCTTTGTCCCGATGCGGCCGGCGCTGTTCGCTCTGGCGTTCACGGCGGCCGTGGCCGCGCACGCGGCCGACATGAAGTCGGCGCGCTTCTACGAAGACGCGCTCTCGCGCTACGAGAAACGCGACTACGCCGGCGCCGTCGTGCAGCTGAAGAACGCGCTGAAGACGGACAAGACCCAGCTGCCGGTGCACGTGCTGCTGGGCAAGGCGCTGCTGGCCAACGGCGACGCCGTCGGTGCGCAGGTCGCCTTCGAAGAGGCGCTGCGCCTGGGCGTCAACCGCGCCGAGGTGGTGCTGCCGCTGGCCCAGGCGATGGTCGGCCAGGGCAAGCCCCAGGCGCTGCTGGAGCAGCCGCGTTTCGCGCCGGCCGGGCTGCCGACCGAGCTGCGCGCGGCGATGACGGTGATGCGCGCCGACGCCAGCGCCGACACCGGCGACGCCCGCAGCGCGCTGCAGCTGCTCGACGAGGCCAAGGCGCTGGCGCCGCGCGATCCCGGCCCCTGGCTGGCGGAAGTGACGCTGCGTTTGCGCACCGGCCTGCCCAACGAGGCCCAGGCCGCGGCCGACAAGGCGCTGGCACTGGCGCCGGGCCTGGCCCAGGCGCACTACCTGCGCGGCACCGTCGCCCACGCCAGAGGGCAGTTCCAGGCCGCGCTCGACAGCTACGGCCGCGCGCTCGGCATCGATCCGGCGCAGGTCGAGGCGCTGGTCTCGCGCGCCGGCCTGCTGCTGGACCTGCAGCGCACGGCCGATGCCCAGCGCGACGTCGATCGCCTGCGCAAAGCCGCGCCGGCCGATCCTCGCGGCGCCTACCTGCAGGCGCTGCTGGCCGAAAAGGCCGGCCGCGGTACCGAGTCGCGCGCCGCGCTGCGCGACGTCACCGGGCTGCTGGACCCGGTGCCGATGGAATACCTGCGCTACCGGCCGCAGCTGCTGATGCTCGGCGGTCTGGCCCACTACGGCCTGGGCGAGCAGGAGAAGGCCCTGCCCTACCTCGAGGCCGTGCAACGTGCGCTGCCCGGCACCGGTGCCGCCAAGCTGATCGCCCAGATCCAGCTGACGCAGAACAACGTCGACCGAGCGATCGAGTCGCTCGAGACCTACCTGCGCCGTCACCCCCAGGACAGCCAGGCGACGCTGCTGCTGGCCGCGGCGCAGATGGCGCAGGGCCGCCACGCCCGTGCCGCGGCGATCGCCGAGGAGGCGCTGCGCCAAGGCGACTCGCCGCAGATGCGCGGCCTGCTCGGACTCAGCCTGGCCGCCGGCGGCAAGATGCCGGACGCGGTGCAGGCGCTGGAAGCCGCGTTCAAGGCCGACCCGAAACAGCTGCCGGCCGGCATCGCGCTGGCGCAGATCCGGCTGCAGTCGGGCGACGCCCGCCGCGCCGCGCAAATCGTGCAGACGCTGCTGCAGAACCACCCGCGCCAGCCCGGCCTGCTCAACCTGCTGGGCAGTGCCAAGGCGCGGCTGGGCGAC
Organism: Rubrivivax gelatinosus; assembly: GCF_016583785.1. GTDB lineage: Bacteria > Pseudomonadota > Gammaproteobacteria > Burkholderiales > Burkholderiaceae_C > Rubrivivax > Rubrivivax gelatinosus_B. The sequence goes on from NZ_NRRU01000005.1 coordinate 32,172, forward strand.
AGCTCGGGCGCACGCCAGGCCTTCGAGCAGGCGCTGGCGCTGGACCCGCGTTTCGTCGCGCCGCAGGTGCAGCTGGCCCGGCTGGATGCCGCCGCCGGCAAGCCCGACGCCGCGCAGCAGCGGCTGCAGCAGGCTCTGGCGCAGGACGACAAAGCGCTCGAGCCGACGCTCGAGATGGCCCGTCTGTCCGAGCGCCGCGGCCGCCTGGACGACGCGCGCCGCTGGTACGAGAAGGCCGACGACGTCGCCGGCCCCAACCTCTTCGACGCCGCGCTCGAACTGGTCGACTTCCATCTGCGCCACGACCAGCCGGAGGCGGCGCGCGAAGCCGCCAAGCGGCTGACGACCCGCGCCCCGGAGGCGGTGCCGGTGCTGATCACGCTGGCGCGTGTCTCGCTGGCCAACGACGACCTCCCGGCCGCCCGCACCGGTCTGACGCGGGCCTCGACGCTGGCCGACCACGACGTCGGCGCGCTGGTGCGCATCGCGCTGCTGCAGCTGGCCGCCAACCACGCCCAGGGCGCGCAGCACACGCTGAACAAGGCGCTGGCCGAGCGCCCGGACTCGGTCCCGGTGCAGGCGCTGATGGTCGACGCCGAGATCCGCGGCGGCGACGTCGCCGCCGCCGACAAACGCGCCCGTTCCCTGGCGGCGCAATATCCGAAGCTGGCCGTCGGCCAGGCGCTGCTGGGTGACGTCGCGCTGGCGCGCGGGCAGACAGCGGCGGCGGTGGAGGCCTACCGCGGCGCGCACCGGCTGCAGCCCAGCTCCGAGAGCCTGCTGCGCCTGTACCGTGTGCTCGCGCCCCGAGAGCCGGCCGCGGCGCAGACGCTGCTCGAGCACTGGCTGGCGACGAACCCGCGCGACCTGGTCGTGCGCCGCACGCTGGCCGACGGCTACGCCCGCGCCGGCCAGTGGCCCGCCGCCGCCAGCGCCTACCAGGCGCTGCTGAAGCAGACGCCGGACGACGCCGAAGCGTTGAACAACCTCGCGCAGGTGCAGATCCGTCAGAAGGATGCGGCAGCGCTGCAGACCGCCGAACGAGCCCTAGCGCTCAAACCCGGCGCGCCGCACATCCTGGGCACCGCCGGCTGGGCCGCCTTCCAGGCCGGACAGACCGACAAGGCGCTGCAGCGGCTGCGCGACGCGCGCCTGCGCGACCCGGGCAATGCGAGCACGCGCTATTACCTCGCGACCGTACTCGCGCGCTCCGGCCGCACGGCCGAAGCGCGTGAGGAAGTGCAGGCCGCGCTGCGCACACCGTCTTTTGCCGAGGCGAAAGACGCCCAGACGCTGCTGCAGGCCCTCAAGTGAGGGAGGTGCCGGGTGTCGCAACTTCTTACATCCACCGCGACGTACTACGCGGATGGCATGCAAGTCATTGATGGGATTCAGAAAATCTGGCTGGCGCGAGGTTTGCTTGGAGCCACGGCAAGTGGCGGCGGAAACGGTGCCGGTGTATTCGAAGGAAATCCGATGAAAACGAAAGCAAGACAGATCACCACCGCGGCGCTGATGGCCGTGGGCCTCGGATTCGCCGGCGCGGCATCGGCGCAGAGCACCTGGAACCTGTCGACCGACGCCTGCGACCCCAACGGCCTGAACCCCGGCGCCGCCGGCTGCACGATCGGCGGCGTCACCGCCACCGTCACCGCCTGGGGCAACAGCGGCAGCGGCGGCACCTTCGTCGCCGCCAAGATCACCGACCAGAGCAGCAGCGGCGTCGGCGCGACGAGCTCCTACGGCGGCAAGACCGAAGTCAGCAACGACGGCAAGAACCACGCGATCGACAACGTCGGCGGCTCCGGCAGCCTGGGCGCGAGCACGGAACTGGTGATGGTCCAGTTCAGCAGCGCGCTGATCCTGAACCAGTTCTCGATCGGCTGGTACTACAGCTACGGCGACGCCGACGTCTCGGTGCTGCGCTGGGACGGCACCGGCACGCCCGACCTGGCCACCACCTCGCTGACCAACTACGCCTCCAAGGGCTGGACGCTGGTGTCCAGCAGCGATCTGGTGCCGGACAAGACCGCCAAGGTGACGGGCTCGACGGCTTCGAGCTGGTGGCTGATCAGCAGCTACTTCGGCGCCACGACGACCGCCGCCGACGGCTCGGGCGCGCTCGACAAGGGCAACGACTACTTCAAGCTGCTGTCGTTCACCGCGACGGCCTCCACTGGTGGCGGCGGCGGTGGCGCCGCCCCGGAACCGGGTTCGCTCGCGCTGGCCGGCCTGGCACTCGTCGGCCTGGTGGGCGCGCAGCGCCGCCGTGCGCGCAAGCTCTGAGTCCCGCACAACTTCGTCCGTCGGGCCGGCACTGCCGGCCCGTTTTTTTCAGGCCGGCGCTTCGTCCGCACCGCCCAGCCAGGTCTGGCCACCGTCCTCGTCGCCCGGCTCGGCATTCGCACGCGCCAGCGCCATCCAGACCGCGAACGGCACCCGCGCCGCACGCCGCGGAGCGGCGCGGGCGACCTCCAGCCGGCCGTCCTCCGCCGCCAGCATCACGCCGTAACACGCCGGCACCTCGTCGACGGTCGCGATGCCTTCGCGCAGCACATACCAGCACTGGCTGGCCAGCGCCCGGTAGGCCGCGCCCTTGTCGGGCCGGCGCAAATCGGCCAGCAGGTCGGCGCGGCGCACCTTGATCTCGTGCACCAACGGCTCGGCGTAGTCCTCGACCGTGGTGTGGCGGATCGAGAACACATCGGGCATCGCCACCACCCAGCGCGCCGCGCCGTGCTCGCCGTCCAGCGGCGCGCGCAGCGCCAGGCCGCGCCAGACGATGCGCCCGGCGCGCTGCATCTCGCGCGCGATGCGCCCGACCAGCGCCTCGTGGGCGTCGAAGGCCCCGCGGTTGCGCTGCAGCGTCGCCGCCAGCAGCGCGACACCGGTGTCGCTGACGATCAGCGTCTCGCGCCCGGCCTCGTCCCAGCGGCGCTGCAGCAGGCCGGCGGCGAGCAGGTCGATCTCGATCGCGTCGCGGCAGGGCCAGCCGGCCGAGCGCCAGATCTCGCGCAGGCGCCGCCGGTGGGCGGCACTGGGCTCCACCTCAGTCGACGACCTGCACGCCCTTCCAGAACGCGATCCGGCCCTTGATCTCGGCCGCCGCTTCCTTCGGCTCGGGGTAGTACCAGGCGGCGTCGGGGTTGGCGTCGCCGTCGACGAACAGCGTGTGATACCGCGCCTCGCCCTTCCACGAGCACATCGTGCGCGTGTTGCTCGGCAGCAGGTACTGCGTCTTTACCGCCTCGGCCGGGAAATAGTGGTTGCCTTCGACCACCACGGTGTCGTCGCTCTCGGCGACGACGCTGCCTCTCCAGATCGCCTTCATTTCGTTCCTCTCGCTCATGCCGGGTTCGCCGGCTCCAGCCAGTGCAGCGAAAAACGTCGCGCCGCATCGGTCCAGACGGGGCCGGGTTCGAACCCGGCGCGCCGCGCGAGGGCCCGGAAACCCTCGACGCCGTACTTGTACGAATTCTCCGTGTGCAGGCTGTCGCCTTCGTCGAATTCGAAGCGCTCGCCACCGACCTGCAGCACCTGGCGCCGGCGGCTGACCAGGTGCATCTCGATGCGGCGCAAAGGCGGATGGTAGAACGCCGCGTGCGCCCAGGCGCCGAGATCGATGTCGGCGCCCAGCTCCCGGTTGGCACGCGCCAGCAGGTTGAGGTTGAACGCCGCGGTGACACCCTGCGCGTCGTTGTAGGCCGCGTGCAGTTCGGCCGGCTCCTTGAACAGGTCGACGCCGATCAGCAGCGCGCCGCCGTCCAGCCACTGGCGAAAGCGCGCCAGCAGCGCCTGCGCCGCCTCGGGCTCGAAGTTGCCGATCGAGCTGCCGGGAAAGAAGCCGATGCGCCGCCCCGCCGCCGGCGGCAGCACCAGGTCACGCGTGAAGTCGCCAGCCAGCGGCTCGACGGCCAGCCCGGGATAGTCGGCGCGCAAGGTGGCGGCGGCTTCGGCCAGGTACTCGCCGGAGATGTCGATCGGCACGAAACGCCGCGGCGACTCCAGCGCATCCAGCAGCAGCCGCACCTTGACGCTGGCACCGGCACCGAACTCGACGATCTCGGCGCCGGTGCCGATGCGGGCCGCGAACTCGGGTGCGTGCCGGTCCAGCAGCGCGAGCTCGGTGCGCGTCGGGTAGTACTCGGGCAGCAGGCAGATGCGCTCGAACAGGCGCGAGCCTTCGGCGTCGTAGAACCACTTGGGCGCGATGTGGCGGGTGCGCAGCCCCGCGACGAACTCCTCGGCGAAGCTCATGCGTCGAGCGCGAGCCGCAGGCCGCTGTACTGCCAGCGTGCCGCCGGCGGGAAGAAGTTGCGGTAGCTGGCGCGTGCATGCCCCGCCGGCGTCGCCACCGAACTGCCGCGCAGCACGATCTGGCCGACCATGAACTTGCCGTTGTATTCGCCGACGGCACCGGCCAGCGGCCGGAACCGTGGATACGGGTCGTAGGACGAGCGCGTCCACTGCCAGACGGCGCCGAAACACTGCGCCGGCGGTGTCGCCGACGTCGCCGCGTGCTCCCACTCGGCTTCGCTTGGCAGCCGCGCGCCGGCCCATTCGGCGAAGGCCGCCGCCTCGTAGAACGACAGGTGGCGCACCGGGGCCTCCGGCTGGCGTTCACGTTCGCCGTACAGCGTGAACTCGAGGCCGCCGTCGCGCCAGTACAGCGGCGCCGTCCAGCCCTGGGCCTGCACCACCGCCCAGCCGTCCGACAACCACAGCGCCGCGCGCCGGTAGCCTGCGTCGTCGACGAATGCCTGGTACTCGGCGTTGCTCACGAGCCGGTTCGCGAGCCGGTAGGGCTGCAGCAGCACGCGGTGGCGCGGCGTCTCGTTGTCGAAGGCGAAACCGCCGCCGCCGTGGCCGATCTCGACGCTGCCGCCGGCGTAGTCCAGCCAGCCGGGCTCGGCGGCCACCACCGGCGGCGGTTCGCCCGGCCAGGCGGCCGGGGCCAGCGGGTTCAGCGCCAGCGCCGCCAGCAGGTCGGTCTGGATCAGCTCCTGGTGCTGCTGCTCGTGCTGCAGGCCAAGCTCGATCAGCGGCCAGGCGCGCGCGCGCGTGTCGGCGTCGGCCCCGGCGATGAAGGCGGCCAGCGCCTCGTCGACCGCATGCCGCCACGGCAGCACCTCGGCCAGCGAGGGCCGCGACAACATGCCGCGCTGCGGCCGCGGGTGGCGCGGCCCCAGGCTCTCGTAATAGGAGTTGAACAGCCGCGCCCAGCGTTCGTCGTGCGGCCGGAAACCCGGCGCGTGCGGGCCGAGCACGATGGCCTCGAAGAACCAGCTGGTGTGGGCCAGATGCCATTTGGTCGGACTGGCGTCGGGCATGGCTTGCAGCGCCTGGTCTTCGGGCGAGAGCGGCGCCGCGAGCGCCTCGCTGTGTGCTCGCACCCGCCGCAGGCGTGCGCCCAGGCTCTGATCGTCGTCGGACATCGGCGGGGCTCCTGCGGCCGGTCGGTGAATCATTCTGGTCTGGGCTCGTGTCGGTTACCCCTTCGGGCAAGCCCCGTACCGTGTGTGCAGCTGTAAGCGGCGCACACGCCGGCCGAACGCTGCGTGCAGCCCCGCTGAAACACCGCTCAAGCCCTGCCGCCTACAGTGGCTGCCATGGACAGCAGCACCCTCAGCCCCAGCGTCACCACCCCGCGCAGCATCGAACGCCTGGTCGCCGGCCAGCCGACGAGCGACGGTGCCGGCGTGCGCCTCGTGCGCCTGCTGACGCAGGACCTGCAGCGCCGGCTCGACCCCTTCCTGATGCTGGACAACTTCGGCACCGACCGGCCCGAGGACTACATCGCCGGTTTCCCCGACCACCCGCACCGCGGTTTCGAGACCGTCACCGTGATGGTCCAGGGCCGCATGCGCCACCGCGACAGCGCCGGCCACGAAGGCAGCGTCGGGCCCGGCGGCGTGCAGTGGATGAGCACCGGCCGCGGCCTGGTGCACAGCGAGATGCCCGAGCAGCAGGACGGCGCGATGGAAGGTTTCCAGCTCTGGCTGAACCTGCCGGCGCGCACGAAGATGGGCGAACCCTGGTACCGCGACATTGACGCCGCCGCGGTGCCGGTGTGGCAGGGCGAAGGCGTGCGCGCGCGCGTCGTCGCCGGCCGCACGCACGGTGTCGCCGGTGCGGTCGAACGCGACACGACCGAGCCGCTGATCCTGGACCTGGAACTGGCCGCCGGCGCGCGTTTCGAGCAGCCGCTGCCGGCTGCGCACAACGCCTTCGTCGTCGTCTACCGCGGCAGCGCGCTGCTCGGCGGGCGTGAACTGGCGCGCGGGCCGATGGTGATCCTGGCCAACGGCGGCGACGGCATCGTGCTCGAAGGCGGCGCCGCCGGCGCGCGTGTGCTGCTGGTGGCGGGCCAGCCGCTGGGCGAGCCGATCGCGCAGTACGGCCCGTTCGTGATGAACAGCAACCAGGAGATCTTCGAGGCGGTCGAAGACTTCCGCGCCGGCCGCCTGGCCTGAGAACGGACCTGCGGCGCCGCAAGGCGCCGCAGATCGGGCTCGGGCCAGCTCGGCAGCGTCAGCGCTTGAGCGGGATCGGCGTCGTGCGCTCGACCGGCACCGCCGTCACCGCGTTCTGCGGCGACCCTTCGATCACACGGTCGGAATAGGTCAGGTAGACCAGCGTGTTGCGCGCCGCGTCGACCATGCGCACCACGTGCAGGCGCTTGAAGACCAGCGAGATGCGTTCGCTGAACATGTCTTCCTGCTGCGGCAGCGGCTTCGGGAACGAGATCGGCCCGGTCTGGCGGCAGGCGATCGAGGCGTCCGATTTGTCTTCGGCCAGCCCGAGCCCACCCTTGATGCCGCCGGTCTTGGCGCGCGAGACGTAGCAGGTGATGCCCTTGACGCCAGGGTCGTCGTAAGCGTCGACGACGATCTTGTGGTCCGGGCCGATCAGCTTGAAGACGGTGTCGACTTCGCCGACCGGCTCGGCCGCGGCGGCGCCGGCGCACAGCACGAGCACCGCTGCGGCCGCCGCCCGCAGGTGCCAGCGGGTATGAGTCACCGTCAGTGGTCCTCGACCAGGTCGCCGGCGGGTGCGGCGGCGCTGCCGCCGACCAGCACCGTGTACACCTTGCCGGCCTCGATCACCTGCTCGGTCAGCGACAGCACCGAGCCGGTCACGACCGGCGAGGTGACGATCAGCGTGCCGCTGCTGGCGGTCGAGACGTCGACGTAGGCCGACGCAGTACCGACCGCGACGCTGGTCACCAGCTGCGAGGACCCGAGCTTCAGCGACAGCGTCGAACCCAGGTCGCTGATGGCGTTGATGAGCCGGATCTTGCCCTTGCTGCTGTCGGTCGACAGCGTGTTGTCGTCCGTCAGCCAGACGGCCGCCGGCGCGCCCGCGCTGCCGTAGACCAGCAGCGTGTAGTCGGTGCCGGCCACCAGCGTGCCGCTGGGCAGCGAGCTGCTGACGTCGGTGCTGCCGATGGCGACCGCCACCGTCGGCGTGCCGGCGTCGACGAGCGCGTAGTCGCTGACCACCGGCGAGCCCGAGGACAGCAGTTCGGTCCCGTCGACGGTGGCGGTGACGGTCGCATTCGCCGCCGCCGCCGCCGCGACGCGCACGCGGGCATCGGTGACGTCGATGCGGGTCAGCGTGCTCTTTTCCTCGCGCAGCAGCAGGCCGTTGACGAGCACGCCGCTGGCCGCCGCGGTCAGCGCCAGCGTGTAGACCTTGCCATCGCCGAAGACGATGTCGGAGACGTCCAGGCGGACATCGCTCTTGCTGCCCGAGGCGGTGACGACCACGCGCCAGGTGCCGGAATCGATCTTGATGAAGTCGTTGAGCGTGCCCACCGCGGCCGCCGACTGCGTCGCGACCGAGTCGGCCAGCGTGTCGTCGGCGCCCATCACGTAGACGTCCAGCACGCCAGCATCGGTGGCGCCGTTGAAGACCCGCACCTTGCTCTGGTCGTCGTCCGGGTCGGAGGTGGTCTCATCGAGCTGCAGCCAGTCGAGATCACCGACCGGGCCCCAGGCGAGGATGGTGTAGTAGTCGTCCTCGCTCAGCGAGGGCGTGAAGGTCGACACCAGTGCCGAGGCCGAGCCGCTGCGCGAGATCGTCGAGTCGCAGTCGCCCGGGTCGACGTCCTTGTACTTCGTCTCGATGCCGTAAGCGATCGAGCTGAACAGGTTGTCGCCGTCGACCTTCAGCGTCAGCGAGTCGTACGAGCTGGCGTTGATGAAACGGACATGGGCCTTGGTCGTGTCCTCGCCGCCGCCGCAGCCGGCGAGCACCACCGGCGACGACAGCGCCAGCGAGAGCCAGCGCCTGCGGTTGATCTGCTGCATCGAAGTCTCCTGCGCGCCAGCGCGAGCGGCCGGCAAAGACGACATCATCGCCCAGTCGCGTTGCGCTGTTGCGTCCGGCGATGACGTCGTCGCGTCGATGCTGCAGCCGCGATCAGGTCGCGGGCTTGTCCGACAGCGCCTTCAGGTTGTCCTGAAGCTCCTTGCCCATCGGCGCATTCAGGGTAATGCCCTTGGGCGGGATCGGCGCCAGGAACCACTTGCGGTAGAGCTTCTCGAACTCGCCGCTCTTCATCAGCCTGGCGACGACGCCGTCGACCAGATGCTTGAACGCCGGGTCGTCCTTGCGCAGCATGATCGCGTAGGGCTCGACCTGGATCGGATCGCCGACGACGGCCAGTTCGGCCGGGTTCGCCGAACTCGCACGCAGGCCGTACAGCAGGATGTCGTCCATGCCGAAGGCGGCGGCGCGGCCGCTCTGCACCAGCAGCGCGGCCTCGGCGTGGTCCTTGGCGCCGATCAACTCGATCGGCAGCTTGTTCTCGCTGATCAGGTTGCGCAGGATGCGGTAGTTGGTGGTGCCGGTGGTCGACACCAGCACCTTGCCGTGCAGATCGGCGAGCGACTTGATGCCCGAGTCGGAGCGCACCAGGAAGCGTGTGCCGGTGTAGAAGTAGTTGACCGCGAACGCCACCTGCTTGGCGCGGTCGCTGTTGTTCGTCGTCGAGCCGCATTCGATGTCGATGGTGCCGTTGACCAGCAGCGGGATGCGGTTGGCGCTGGTCACCGGCTGCAGGTTCACCTTCAGGTCGGCACGGCCGGTGGCCTTCTTCACCTCGTCGACGATGCGGCCGCAGATCTCGTAGCCGAAGCCGACCGGCTGCGCCTTGTCGTCGAGGTAGGAAAAGGGGATCGAGGACTCGCGGTAGGCGACACCGATGCTGCCGCTGGCCTTGACCTTCTCCAGCGTGGTCTGGGCTGCGGCCGCACCGGCGACGACGGCGAGGGTCAGGACGGCAAGATGGCGCACGATCTGGGGCATGGAGGACTCCGTGTCGAGAGGTGGAGACCAGCTTAAGCAAAGCGGCTGCCAGCGTGACTCCGCATGAACACCCGGAGTCTGGCGCGCCACAAACGACGACGCCCGGCAACAGCCGGGCGTCGCGAGGGGGTACCGGCCGCGTTCAGACGCGGGCAGCAGCGGCGCTCTGCGCGACGATGCTCGACGCGCCGTCCTGCGAAGCCAGCGAGTCGATGCCGGAGAGCATCACGACGGTGAAGAAGGCCGCGCTGGCCAGCGCGATCAGGCGGGGGGCGAAGCGGGTGGTCATCGTGGGCTCCTTCGGGTTGCGTGCTGCGATGGAGTCCACTGTAGGCAGCGCCCCCGGCGGCCGCGAGCGGCTTGCGACGACCGGCGCCGGCAGGCGACGAAGCGCCTGCGGCGGCGACGGGCTGCAGCGCTCAGCCGGCGTCGCCTGGGTTGCGCGACGGCTGCGAAAGCGCTTGCGGCCACTCGGGCGCGCCGAACTCGTCAAGCTCGGCGTGTTCCGTGACCGCCAGGCCCTGCATCAGTTCGAGGCTGGACTCGTACCAGCCGCAGGCAGCCCCGGCACGTGTGCCGGCCGCGGCCGCCTCGCCCGGCGAAGCAGGCCAGTCCGGCGAGCCGTTGCGGCGGCGGCGATGCGAGAACAGTGCAGGCATGGACGGCTCCTTCCACTCTCCCCTTCGCGTCGAGCAGGGGTGCCGGCAAATGGTGATCCGGCGACGGTCATCCGACCATCACCCGAACGGCTCCACCAGCCGGGTAGGAGCCCGCTCCCCCGCGAACGGGTGATGCAGCGTTCACGGCCCGCCAGAGGCCCGGCAGCCGGCTAGCGGCCCAGAGGCGCGACGCCGAAGAGCCAGGCGTGGGCCCAGAACGCGAACACCGCCCAGGCGGCGGCGCCGACGACGACGGTCAGCACGGTGCGCGAGGCCGTGCCCGGCGCATAGACGGTGCCGGCCGCGGCATCACGCCGACGCGACGAGCGGTAGTCGAACACCGCCCAGACCATGAAGCTGCCGAACAGCAGCACGTCGGCCAGCGTGTGGTTCGCCAGCAGGTGGGCGAAGGCCCAGAGCTTGACGCCCAGGATCATCGGGTGGTGCAGCTTGGCCTTGATCTGGTTGCCGGGCACATAGGCGGCGACGTTCAGGATGAAGGCCAGCAGCACCAGCAGCGAGGCCAGGTGCCGCGCCCAGAGCATCGGCGTCCACAGCGCCACCGGGTCCAGCCGCGCCTCGCCGTAGCCGCGCACGATCAGCACCAGGCCGACGAGCGAGAGCACCGAATACAGGCCCTTGAAGCCGTTCTCGCCCAGCCGCGAACGCAGCCGCGTGCGCCAGTCGTCGGCGACGATGCGCACCGAATGCACGGCCAGGAACAGCACGAGGCCCAGTATCAGTTGCGTCATGGGTGACAGGGGGAAGTCGGGACCGGGCGCATTGTCGCCGCTCGCCCGCTATCCTGCCCGGCCATGAACAAGCGCTACTTCTGGGAAGATTTCGCCGCCGGCAGCGTCCGCGAGTTCGGCGCCACCACCGTCACGCGCGAGGCCATCCTGGCCTTCGCCGGCCAGTTCGACCCGCAGCCCTTCCACCTCGACGAGGAAGCGGCGAAACACTCGCTCTTCAAGGGCTTGTGCGCCAGCGGCTGGCACACCGCGGCGATGACGATGCGCATGATGTGCGACGAGTACCTGCTCGACGCCGCCAGCCTGGGCTCGCCGGGCCTGGAGAACATCCGCTGGAAGAAGCCCGTCTACCCGGGCGACACGCTGTCGGTGCGCATGGAGATCCTCGAATCGCGGCCGATGGCCAGCCGGCCGCAGGTGGGCCTGGTGCGCTCGAGCTGGACGGTGCTGAACCAACATGCCGAGCCGGTGATGACGATGGAAGGTTGGGCGATGTTCAGCCGGCGCGAGCCGGCGGTCGGCGAAAATCCGGGCTGAACCCTTGCCGTCTGGCGCTCACCGTCTTCGGAGGAAATCCTTCATGTCCCGTACTTCCCGTGTCCTGCGTTCGCTGCTCGCTGCCGGCGCCGCCACCGTGGCCTTCGCCGCGGGCGCGCAGGGCGCCGAGCCCAAGGTCCTGAACATCTACAACTGGGCCGAGTACATCGCCGAAGACACGCTCAAGAACTTCGAGAAGGAAACCGGCATCAAGGTCCGGTACGACATCTTCGACAGCAACGAGATCCTGCACGCCAAGCTGGTGGCCGGGAAGACGGGCTACGACATCGTCGTGCCGGGCGCGCACTTCGCGAAGGCGCAGATCGAAGGCGGCCTGTTCCAGAAGCTCGACAAGTCGCTGCTGCCGAACTGGAAGAACCTGGACCCGGCGGTGCTCGAGCAGATGGCCAAGGTCGACCCGGGCAACCAGTACCTCGTCGACTGGCTCTGGGGCTACGTCACCGTCGGCATCAACGTGAAGAAGGTGAAGGCCGCACTCGGCTCGACGCCGCTGCCGGCCAACGCCTGGGACCTGCTGTTCAAGCCCGAGTACGCAAGCAAGCTGAAGGGCTGCGGCGTCAGCATGCTGGACTCGGCCTCCGAGGTGCTGCCGGTGGCGATGATCTACGCCGGCAAGCCGGCCTACAGCCACGCCGCCAAGGACTACGACGCCGCGCGCGCGGCGCTCGCCAAGGCGCGCCCGAACATCACGCGCTTCTCGTCCTCGGGCTACATCGACGAGATGGCCAACGGCTCGCTGTGCCTGGTGATGGGCTACGCCGGCGACATGAACATCGCACGCCAGCGTGCGATCGACAGCAAGACGGGCGTCGAGATCCAGGTGCTGATCCCGCCCAGCGGCGCGACGATGTTCTTCGACTCGATGGCGATCCCCAAGGACGCCGAGCACCCGAAGAACGCGCACCTCTTCATCAACTACATCCTGCGCCCCGAGGTGCACGCCAGCCTGACGAACAAGGTCTTCTACGCCAACCCGAACGCGGCGTCGAAGAAGTTCGTGAAGAAGGACGTGGCGTCCAACCCGACGGTCTTCCTGTCGGCCGATGACATGAAGAAGCTGACATCGCCGGACGCCGTGCCGCAGGACATCCGCCGCGTGCAGACGCGCATCTTCACGGCCTTCAAAGCGGGGGCGAAATAAGCTCCCCGGCCGCGGTCATCGGCTTCTGGTTCGGCCCGCCGCCCTACGAGCAGCGGGCCGGCTGGTTCCGCAAGAGCGAGGCCTTCGACCGCCTGGTGGCCGAACGTTTCGGCGCCGAGGTCGAAGCCGCGCTCGCCGGCACGCTGGCGCAGGTCTGGGCGGCCGAGCCGCTGGCCGAGATCCTGCTGCTCGACCAGTTCACGCGCAACATCTTCCGCGGCAGCGCGCGCGCCTTCGCCGGCGACGCCCGCGCGCTGCAGCTGGCGCAGCAGCTGGTGGCGAGCGGCGAACACCTCGATCTGCCACCGATGCAGCGCTGGTTCGCCTACCTGCCCTTCGAACACGCCGAAGACCTGGCGCTGCAGGACGAATCGGTGCGCCTGTTCGGCGCGCTGGCGGCCGAGGACCCGGGCCTGGCCGGAGCGCTCGACTACGCGCAGCGCCATCACGAGGTGATCCGTCGTTTCGGCCGCTTCCCGCATCGCAACGCGCTGCTGGGGCGCAGCGACACCGCTGCCGAGATCGAATACCTGGCCCAGCCGGGCGCCGGTTTCTGAACCGGCGCCAGACGGCGTGAGCGCCCGGCTCTCGCCCCCCTCTCAGTGGTCCTCGAGCCGGGTGTGCACGCCTTCGGCGGGTTCACCGGTGTCCGGGTCCAGCCAGTCGGCGATGCCGATCTCCTGCTCGGCTTCGAACAAGGTCTCGCAGGGTTCGATCTCGCCGTCGCTGGCGGCTTCCATCGCCGCCAGGGCCTCGTCCTCGCTGGCGTAGGGGCCGAACTGCTGCCGGCCGGCGTCGGCCAGCCAGTACCAGCCGTCGGGCCGTTGCACGAGTTCACCGTCGCCCGGAGGGGTGGCGTCCAGCGACGCCTCATCCTCGATTGCGGCCGGCACGAATCGCGTGGGGGTCTGGACTTGCGGCTTCATCACTCGTACTCCTCTTGGACGAAGCCATTCTGAACCTCGCACCGGGCGGCGCAAGGTGCCCGACAAGCGCGTGGCAGCAAGGCTGTCCGGGGCCGCCAAAGCCTGCTAAGGTCTGAGATCGATCCGCTGCACACCCGCTGCAGCAGACCCGGCCGCCGCAACCGGCGGCCGACACGGCAGCCACGCTGCTGCCGTCCGTTTAGGCGCGCACCGCGCCTGCCACCGCCGCATCCAGCCGCGGCCAGCACCCGATTTTTCGCCCCAGGCCCGCGCCATCGTCAACGCTGACGGCGACTTTTCCACAGCTTGTTCTCAACGCATCTGCCGTCACCGAGCCCGAATGCCGTCTTGTGGACAAACCTGGGGACGGATGGCGAACAAGTCATGGCTTATCCACAGGCCGATCGCGTCCGCCGGACTTGTCCAGAAACACGAACGCCGGCAAAAGTGCCCGGCCCACAGCGTTTGCGGCGCTGCAAGCCATTGAAAACAAAGAAGAAGTCAGGCTTGTCCCCAGAACAGGCCGGCCCCTACTACGACTACCAGTTAGAAAGATGAAGCTAATACTGAATAACAGCCGCGGTGCGCGCGCGTTTTTCCGGGGTGCCGGCGCTGCATCGCGGCGGCCGCGAAAAATCGCGTTGTGAACGGGAAAGAAGAGCGCCGTCAGGAAGACAGCGCCGTCTGCGCGTTGGCAGCGGCGGCTTCGAAGACGATGAAGCGCGGAGCGGGCGCTGCGCGCCGGCTACTGGATGTCCGAGGCCTCGGCCCAGGTCTCGTGGCGCGGGGTCTCGCCGTTGGCCAGCTCGAAGGCCCAGCGCGACGCGAGTACACGCACACGTTCGACGTTGGCCGGCAATGGCGTGCCGCAGACCGTGCGGCCCAGCCAGTCGCTGTCTTCGCCTTCGGCGTCGACATGGGTCGAACCGGCACCCATGCTCACGCCGACGAAGCCCTCGTGGCCCGCGGCCAGCGACTCGGCACGCAACTGCCGCAGCACCGGCATCGCGCTCTGCTCGGCGTTGCAGCCGCTGGCCGCGGCCGCGATCGCGAGGATCGGGCGCTCGCCAGCGCGCGAAATGGCACGCAGCTGTTCAGCAAAGCCCTTGACCGGCACTGGATCGAGCAGCAGCGCACCGGCCAGGCGGTCCGGAGCGGCCGCGTCCAGACGCCAGCCCAGGCGTGCGGCGAAGGCGGCACCCGCCGAATGCCCGCCGACGACGATGCGCTGCGGGATAGCGCGGCCGTCGGGCAGGCGCAGGCCGGCCAGCAGCGCGGTCGCCATCGTGTCGGCCAGGTCGGGGTTGCCGTAGGCCATGTCGGCGTCCACGCACAGCGTCGCCAGGCCTTGTTTCGCGATGCGGCGTGTGGTCTCGCGCAGATTGGCGCAGCTGCGCGTGAAGCCGTGCTGCAGCACCAGCAGCGCGGTCGGTTCGCCCACCGGCAGCGCCCATTCGGCGGCGTAGCTGCGGCCACCCAGTTCGAGCGCTGGTGTCGGCGTGATGCTTCCGGTCGTCGGCCCTGGCACGCTCGCACAACCGGTCAGACCGATGGTGAGCGCACGGACCAGCAGACGCTTGAAGGACTTGAACACGCGAGGGGCTCGGGCCGCGACGGGCGACGCCGGCAGGGCCGCAAGGCAAGCCGGATTCCCGGTGGCGTCGTGGTCGGCGGTGTCGGTGGTGGGCGGCATGGCGGCTCGAGTTCCTGATTCTCTTCATCGGCTATTTGCCCTGTGCGAATCAGTGCGAAATGGCAATTTCGGTGTGAACTGATACACGCAGGCCACGGCTGATCCCCTGAACCCGGGGGGTGAACGCTGGAATACCCGAATCTGGCTCAAGGCTTGCGACAGCGGGCGTCCGCAACATCCACCCGGGGCCGGATCACCCGGCAGTTCAACGCGTCGGTCACGCGTGTCACGCCGCCGCCCCAGGGGGAGATGAGATTGAGACCGGAAACCATCGTCTGGATCGTTCCAGACGACATGGGCGACGCCGACGCGTCGCCGGCCGCGCTGCGTGCGCTCGGCTATACCGTCATCGAAGCGCCACTGGCCACCGCACCGCGGCTGGCTGCCGACCTGCGCGTGCTGCCGACCTCACCGCTGGCGGACGAAGCCGCGCTGCGCGCCGCCTGTGCCGGCGACCGCCGGCCGACGCTGGTGCTGGCCCACGACGCCGGCTGCGAAGCGATCGCACTCGAGGTCAGCGACCTGCGCGACGAGGTCGTGCGTCTGCCGCAGTCGCCCGAACACCTGGCCGCGCGCATAGACCGGCTGGTGCGCCGTGACCGCGACTCGGCCTGGCTGCACCGCGACATCCTCACCGGGCTGCTGAACCGGCGCGCATTCGGCCAGCGGCTGCGCAAGGTGCTGGAGGAGATGCTGCCGGGCGAGGTCCGCGGCCTGGTGCTGCTGGATCTGGACCATTTCAAGCGCATCAACGAACAGTTCGGCCATTCGGTCGGCGACCAGCTGCTGCGCAGCGCCGCCGAGACCCTGGCCGCCGGCTCCTCGCCCGACGACCCGATAGGCCGCCTCGGTGGCGACGAGTTCGTGCTGCTGCTGACACGCTACGACACCCAGACGCTGCTGAACGACGCCCGTGCGCTGCTGCGCCGGCTGTCCACGCCGCTGCAGGTGCCGTCGATCGGCGACAGCGTCGTGCTGACGGCCAGCGCCGGCCTGACGCTGCTGCGCCCGCATCTGACCGAAGGCGAGGTCATGCGCCAGGCTGACGCCGCGATGTACGAGGCCAAAGGATCGGGGCGCAACCGGCTGATGTGTTTCGAAGCCAGCGCCTCCTGCCCGTCGGCACCGGACATCGACGCCGACCTGGAACGTTTCAACGAGGTCACCAAGGTCTTCAGTGACCGCCTGGCGCGCATCGTCGGCGACATGGGGCGGCGCCTGGTCGAAGGTGCGCGCCGCCAGGCGCTGCAGGACGCGCTGACCGGCGCCCACAACCGGCGCTACTTCGACGAACGCCTGGCGCGCGAGGTCACGCAGGCGCAGCGCAACGGCCGGCCGCTGGCGCTGGCGCTGATGGACATCGACGACTTCCACGGCGTCAACGCCGGCTTCGGCTGGCCTTCGGGCGACGCCGTGCTGCGCGAGTTCGCGACCCTGGCCACCGGCAACGTGCGCCTGGTGGACTGGCTGGCGCGTTACGGCGGCGAGGAGTTCTGCGTCGTGCTGCCCGACACCGGAATCGACGCCGCGCTGGCGGTGATGGAACGCATCCGCGCGGCCGTCGCCGGCTACCAGTTCCACGCCATCGACGGCCGCACGATCCCGGTGACCGTCAGCGTCGGCGTCGCCGCGCTCGGGCCCGAGGACAACACGCCGATCACGCTGGTCGACCGTGCCGGCCGCGCCTGCCTGCGCGCCAAGGCCGCAGGCAAGGACCGGGTCGTCGCCGCCGGCAGCGCCTGATTCAGCGCGCCGCCAGGCGTGCGGCGAAGGCTTCCAGCGCCGGCTGCAGGCGCAGCGCTTCGGCCGCACGCACCCGCGCCTTGAGCTCGATGCGGGTCGCGACACGTTCCGCCGGTGCCTTGCCGGGCGCACCGACCAGCCGCTGCTGGTCGGCACGCAGCCGGTCCGCCGCCGCCTGCTGGTCGAAACCGGCGGCGCTGCCCGGCAGCAGCCAGGCGCGCGCGCCGAACATCGGCCCGGCCAGTTCCGCCAGGCGCGGGAACTGCTCGACGACGAAACCGTAGGCCAGTGCCGTGTGCCGCGGCGAGCTGCCCACCAGCTGCGGCAGCGAGGTCGCGATGTTGGCGGGCAGCGAGCCGTCCAGCGACAGCGCCAGCAGCCGGCGCACGAGTGCCGGCTCGGGCGCCTGTGCCGCCGCCGACGCGTAGAGCCAGCGGTCTTCCTCGGACGTGGCCGCTTTCAGCCGGCCCAACAGGATCTCGAACCGTGCCGTGTCGGCATGCCTGCCGACGGCCTGGACGACGGCACCTCGCAGTGCCGCCGGCAGCGGCTGGCGGCCCGAGGCGTCGGCGTCGAAGAGCAGACGCGCCTGTTCCAGCGTCGCCGTGTCGCCGTGCTGCGCGAGATCGGTGATCAGGCCGCTGCGCAGCGCCTCGATCTCGCTGCTTTCGTACTCAAGGGGCTGCCAGCCGAGGGTGGCGAGTTCCGGTGCCAGCAAGGCGCGAGCAGCCGCGTGCAGCGCCGCTTCGGCCGGGCTGCCGGCCAGCGTCTCGTCGAGGAAGCCGATCGCCCGCCGCGCCTGGGCGACGAGCGCCGGCCGGCCCGCGCCCTGCACCCGCGGCAGCTCGGCCAGCAGATCCAGCAGCGCCGCCATCGGCACGCGCCCGGCCTGGGCCAGCGCCAGCGTGTCGGCCAGCAGCGTGGCCTGCGCGGTGGCGGGCAGGCGGGGGAAGGACTTCAGCAGCGCGGCCTGCGTCGCCGGTGCATAGGCGACGCGGTAGAAACCTTCGCCGCCGGGGTTCAGCAGCGTCGGCGTGTCCGGGCAGCCAGGCAGCATGAGCGTGCTGCGCTCGCTGTCCATGAGCAGTGCCTGGGTGCTGTCGCCATGGCGCAGCACCAGCGGCAGCTTCCACAGCCCGGGCGCCGGCCGGCCGTCGAGCATGAAGCGCTGCTGGCTCAGCTCCAGCCGGGTGCGCCCGTTTTCGCAGCGTTCGCTCGCTTCGACCAGCGGGAAACCGGGCTGGTCGGTCCAGCTTGCCGCGACCGCCGTGACGTCCTCGCCCGAGGCGCGGCCGATGTGGTGCCAGAGGTCGCCGGCGGTCGCGTTCGAGAAGCGGCGCTCGGCCATGTAGGCGGCCAGCCCGCGCTGGAACGCCTGCGGCCCTATCCACTGCTCGAGCATCGCCAGCACCGCCCCGCCCTTGACGTAGGTGATGTCGTCGAAGACGTCGAAGACGCGGTCCTCGGGCACCGCGCCGGAGCGGATCGCACGCGTCGAGCTGCCGGCGTCGCGTGTCATCGCATCGTCTATCGGTCCGCGGCGGCGCAGCGCGATGTTCCAGTCGGGGTTGAAGCGCTCGGTCGCTTTTTCCTCCATCCAGGTGGCGAAGGCCTCGTTGAGCCAGATCTCCTCCCAGGACGCGGCGGTCACGAGGTTGCCGAACCACTGGTGCGCGACTTCGTGCGCAACGGTCGAGAAGATGCGCCGGCGCGTGAAGGTGTTGCTGCGCGCCGGGTCGAACAGCAGCGTGCTCTCGGCGTAGGAGATCAGGCCCCAGTCCTCCATCGCGCCGAAGCGGGTGCTGGGCACCGCCAACTGGTCGAGCTTGGGCAGTGCGTAGGGCAGACCGAAGTACTCGGTGTAGTAGGGCAGCACCTGCTGCGTGACCGACAGCGCGTAGGCGCCCTGGGCAGCCTTGCCGGGCGCGGTCAGGATGCGCAGCGGCACGCCGGCGGCCTGGCCGGCGAGCGCATCGAAACGCCCGACCGCCAGCGCGACGAGGTAGCTCGGCATCGGCGGTGTCGGCGCGAAGCGGTGCAGGCGTTTGCTGCCTTCGTCGACGGTGGCGATCTCGCTGGTGTTGGCGAGCACCTGCAGTTCCGCTGGCGCACGCACCGAGAGTTCGAAGACGGCACGAAACGAGGGTTCGTCGAAGGCCGGGAAGACCATGCGTGCAAACACCGCTTCGAGCTGGGTCGCGAGCATCGCCCCGGGCTGGCTGCCGCCGTAAGGTGCCCGGAACAGGCCCGAGCCGCTGCGCTGCACCGCGCCGTCCCAGGCGACTTCCAGCGTGGCGTCGCCGGCGGCCAGCGGCAGGCCGTCTTCGGGCGCGAGACGCCAGGTCTGGGCCTGGCTGTCGGCCTGCACCACGAGCCGGCGGTCGCCGCCGCTGGTGCGCAGCGTCACGCCTTGGGCAGTCAGCTCATGGGCGTGCAGCAGGATCGCGGGCACGGTCTCGCGCAGCCGCAGCGTGATCGTCGCCTTGCCGCTGAAACGTTCGGCCGCCGGGTCCAGGTCGAGCACGATCGTGTAGCGCGAAGGCAGCACCGTCTTGGGCAGATGGCCGGGCGTGCGGTCGAAATCGAAGCGCGGCTGGGCCGGTGCGGCGGCGGCCAGCATCAGCAGCGCGCAGGCCGCGGCGGCGCGGCGCAGCAGGCAGGCGGATCGGCCGATGCAGGTGCGGATGCGGACGGGACCGAAGTGCGTCATCGTGGGCTCCGAAGGGCTGAACGACGACTCTAACGGCAGCCGATCGCCGTGAATCGCCGCCGGCTTGCGCCGGCCATGCGCACACCGGCTTCTGCTGCGGCGACAATCCCCAACCTTTTCCGCGCTGCCTCCCATGCCTGACGACGATCAAATTCCGCCCGAATCCGGTGCGGAGCCCGCGAACCTGCCGCCTGCCGCACCTGCGGCCGATGCGGCCCCGGAGGTGGCGACCGAACCCGTTGCCCAGCCTGAGGGCGAAGCCGTGCCCGAGGCCGAAGCCGAAGCCGATGCGCCGGCACCGGCCGAGGCCGCTGGCGCCAAGGCCGTGCCCGAGCTGTCGCCGGCGGAGTGCGCCGCGCGCCTGGCCGAGCTCTTCCCGGCCCTGTTCGGTGCTGCGCCCAAGCCACTGAAGCTGCGCATCCAGGCCGACATCCAGCAGCGCGCGCCGGGCATCTTCACGCGCCGCACGCTGTCGGTATTCCTGCACCGCCACACGACGTCCAACGCCTATCTGAGCGCGCTGACGCGCTCCGAGCAGCGTTTCGACCTCGACGGCCAGCCCGCCGGCGAGCTGAGCGCCGAACACCGCGAGCTCGCGACCGCCGAACTGGCGCGCCGCCGCGGTGTGCACGAGCAACGCCGCGCCGCCGAACGTGCTGCCGCGCGTGCCGCCGAGGCCCAGAGCCGCGAGCAGCAGAACGCCGAGCACGAAGCGCGGCGCGAACGTGCCGGGCTGCTGCGTGCCTTCGAGACGACGACGCTGACGCGCGCCAACTTCTGCGCCTTGAAGGGCATCGCCGACGCCGAACTCGACGCCGTGCTCGAACGCGCGCGCCAGGAACGGGCCGAACGCCCGGCTTTGCCGCCGCGTGACGCCCATCCGGGCCGTCCCGACAATCGGCCTGAGCGCCGCGGCCAGCGGCCGCAAGGCCACGACCGCCGCCCCGGCGGCCCGCGGCCCGAAGGCGGCGAACGCCCCGATCGTGGCCCGCGCCCTCAGGGTGAACGACGTGCCGAAGGCGCACCGGCCGACGGTGCACCGCGTCCCAAGGGTCCGCGTCCCGAACGTGGCCCGCGCCCCGAAGGCCAGGGCCGGCCGCCCAAGCGCTGACAGCCGCGGCGCCCCGGCGCCGCGCTTTCAGGACGACGCGAGGATCGTGCGCACGCGCTCGCCGGCGGCACGCGGCAGTTCGCCGGCGAGCGCGATCGTCGGCCCGGCGGCGAGCAAACGTTCGAACGCCGCACGCACCGTCTCGGCCGGCACCGCGGCGATCGTCGAGCACCACTCGGCGCTGTCGCGCACGCGGCCGATCGCGTACAGGTCCAGCACCGCGTCTTCCAGGCGCCGGTACGGGCGCTCGTGCGAGCGCAGCCGGCGCACCTCGAGCTGCGCCTTGGCGCGCTCCAGATCCTCGGCCTCGACACGCTGGGCCTGGGTCTTCAGCAGCTTGAGGGTTTCGGCCAGCAGTTCGTCCAGCTGCTCGGGCGCGGTCGAGGCCTCGACGACGAACTGGCCGGCGATGTCGAGTACGTCGGCCGAACAGGCGGTGTAGTAGGCCAGGCCGCGCTGCTCGCGGATGCGGTCCATCAGCGGCGAGCTCATGCCTTCGCCGAAGACCGCGGCCGCCAGAACCCCGGCCGGACAGCCGGCCGACAGCCCCGGCAGCGGGAAACCCAGCACCAGGTGCGCCTGGCTGCTGCCCGACAGGCGCTTGGTCGCGACGCCGCCGGCATAGACCGGCGCGGCGACCAGGTTCTCGCTGCCGGCCGGCATGCTGCCGAAGGCGGCGGTGACGGCGGCTTCGAAAGCCGGCACGTCGATGTCGCCGGCGGCACCGACGACGACGTTGGCGCCGGTGTACTGGCGGCGCAGGTAGTCGACGAGCGCGTCGCGCGTGAAACGTTCGATGTTGCGCCGCGGCCCGATCACCGACTGCGCCAGCGCATGCGTGCCCCAGCAGGCCTTGTCGAAGAGCTTGAACGCGGTCGACAGCGGGTCGTCCTCGTCCTCGGTGCATTCGTGCAGCAGCACCTGGCGCTCGCGCTCCAGCTCCTCGGCCGGGAAGGTGGGGTGGCGCACCAGGTCGGCGAGCATGTCCACCAGCTGCGGCAGGTCGCCGGGGCGGCCGTGCATCGTGTAGCCGGTGTGGTCCTTGTCGGTGTGGGCGTTGACCTCGGCACCCAGGCGCTCGGCGTCCAGGTTGATGCGGCGCGCGTCGCGCATCAGCGTGCCCTTGAACACCATGTGCTCGACGAAGTGGCTGATGCCGTTGTCGAGCCGGCTCTCGTGCGCGCTGCCGCTGCGCACGAAGACGCCGATGCTGGCGGTGTGCACGTGCGGCATGCGGATGGTGACGATGCGCACGCCGTTGGCGAGCGTGGCGACGCGGGTGTCGTCGCGGGAGGTGTCGATACGGGAGACGGGCATGCGGCAAAAAACGGGAGCGCGGTCGGCGAGCATAGGCCAAGCGCAGGGCCGGCGTCGCCGGGCCGGGCCGCCGGCGGCAGCCACCACCGACCGGTCTGCATTGCTGCCCGCGCCGATCAGCCGGACCCGACATCCGACCACCAGCCTCGTGCATCGGCTCGCCGCCGGCAGCCGCGTTGGCCCCGGAGTAGGCTGGCCGGACCGACATGAGTCGGGAAAGCCCCATGAGCCAGTTGTCTGATGTCCGATAAGCTGAAACCGATGTTGACCGCCAGCCACGACCCGATGCCCAGCCGCCGCCGCCTGCGCTCTCTGGCCGACGGTGTCGTCGAAGCGCTGGTCGATCGCATCCGCAGCGGCCGCATCCCGACGGGTGACCGGCTGCCCACCGAATCGGCGCTGGTCGCGGAGTTCGGCGTCAGCCGCACCGTCGTGCGCGAGGCGATCTCCAAGCTCCAGGCCGGCAGCCTGGTCGAGACGCGCCACGGCATCGGCAGCTTCGTGCGGGCCGCGGGCGAGGGTGCGGCCTACCAGGTGCGGCCCGACCAGCTCGAGACGCTGCAGGACGTGATCGCCGTGCTCGAGCTGCGCATCGCCGTCGAGACCGAAGCCGCCGGGCTCGCCGCCCTGCGCCGGGACGACGGGAACATCAGCGTCATGCGCAAAACGATCGCCGACTTCGATGCCGCGGTCGAAGAAGGCGGCGACGCCGTCGGTGCCGACTTCGCCTTCCACCGCGAGCTTGCCCGGGCGACGCGCAACCCGCATTTCGAGAACCTGTTCGCCGCGCTCGGCACCGGCGCGATCCCGCGTGCGCGCCTGCCGGGCACGGTGCCGGACGCCGAGCAACAGGCCTATCTGCGCCGCGTCAACGTCGAACACACGAGCATCGTCGACGCCATCGCCGCGGGCGACGCCGACGCCGCTCGCGCCGCGATGCGCACCCATCTCGCCAACAGCCGCGAACGCCGCCGCCGCGCCGCGGCCGCCGCCGGCGGCTGACGTGAACACGCCCGACCCCCGGCAGGACCCGCGCGCCTTTCTGCGTGCGCTCTACGACGCCGCAGTGCGGCGGGCGCTGCCCGAGTTCGTCATCGCGCCCTTCCTGCCGCCACCGCCGCGTGGGCGCACGCTGGTGCTGGGCGCCGGCAAGGCCGGCGGCGCGATGGCCGCGGCGGTCGACGCGCTCTGGCCGGCCGACGCGCCGCTGTCGGGCCTGGTCGTCACGCGTTACGGCCATGTGCCGCCGGCCTACCGCAGCAGCGGCGGCCGCATCGAGCTGGTCGAAGCCGCGCACCCCGTGCCCGACGCTGCCGGCCGCGCCGCGGCGGCGCGCATCGCCGGCCTGGCGCAAGGCCTGGGCCCGGACGACCTGGTGCTGGCGCTGATCTCCGGCGGCGGCTCGGCGCTGCTGTCGCTGCCGGCGCCGGGGCTGAGGCTGGAAGACAAGCAGGCGATCAACCGCGCGCTGCTGCTGAGCGGCGCCTCGATCGGCGAGATGAACTGCGTGCGCAAGCACCTCTCGGCGATCAAGGGCGGGCGCCTGGCAGCGCTGGCGGCACCGGCGCCGCTGTGCTCGCTGCTGATCAGCGACGTGCCGGGCGACGACCCGGGCGTCATCGCCAGCGGCCCGACCGTGCCCGACGCGACGAGTTGCGCCGACGCGCTGGCGATCTGCCGGCGCTACCGCCTGGACCTGCCGCCGGCCGCGCGCGAAGGCCTGGATAGCGGCGCCTTCGAGACACCCAAACCCGGCGACGCCTGTTTCGCCGGCCAGACCCTGCACCTGATCGCAACACCGCAGCAAAGCCTGGAAGCCGCCGCCACGCTGGCGCGTGCCGCCGGTGTAGAGGCCCACGTGCTGAGCGACGAAATCGAAGGCGAGAGCCGCGAGGTCGGCAAGGTGCACGCGGCGCTGGCGCGTGCCGTCGCGCGCCGTGGCCAGCCCTTCGCCCGGCCCTGCGTGCTGCTGTCGGGCGGCGAGACCACCGTGACGATCAGGAACAAGGGCGGCCGCGGCGGCCGCGCCGGCGAGTTCCTGCTCGGCTGCGCGCTCGCGCTGCAGGGCGAGCCCGGCGTGCACGCGCTCGCCGCCGACACCGACGGCATCGACGGCGTCGAGGACAACGCCGGCGCCGTCGTCACCCCCGACACGCTGGCGCGCGCCGCGGCGCTGGGGCTGCGCCCCGCCGAGGCGCTGGACCTGCACGACAGCTACCCGCTGTTCGAGGCCCTGGGCGACCTGCTCGTCACCGGGCCCAGCTACACCAACGTCAACGACTTCCGGGCGCTGCTGGTCGTCTGAGAAGCAGCGATGCGGCGGCTCCTGCCGCCGCGTGACGACCGGCCGTGCCGGCCTCCGCACAGACCCGGGCATCGCGGGCAAGCCCGGATGCCGCCTGCGCTCCGCTGATGCGTAATGCCGGGCGCCGCCTGCCGGACCGCCGCCGCGGCGAACCACGACCACGAGGAGGAAACGATGAAGCCGAGCCCGCGCATCCGTGTTCGCTGTGCGTCGCTGCTGATCGCCGCAGCCGCGGCGCTCCTGCCGGCCGCAGCCAGCGCCGACACCTACACCCAGACGCGCTACCCCATCGTGCTGGTGCACGGCATGCTGGGTTTCGGCGCCATCGGCCCGGTCGACTACTTCTACGGCGTGCCGGCGGCGCTGCGTTCCGGCGGTGCGCTCGTCTACACGCCGTCGGTGTCGGCGCTGGAAAGCAGCGAGGCGCGCGGCGAGCAACTGCTGGCCCAGCTGCGTCAGCTGCAGGCGGCCTACGGCTACCGCAAGTTCAACCTCGTCGGTCACAGCCACGGCGGCCCGACCGCACGCTACGTGGCCGCGGTGGCACCCGAGCTGGTGGCCTCGGTGACGACCGTCGGCTCGCCGCACACCGGCTCGCCGGTGGCCGACGGCATCCAGGCACTGGCCGAAGCGACCGGCCTGACCCGGCTGGTGGCCGCCATCGTCGACGCGCTCGGCGTCGTGATCTCTTGGATCTCGGGTGCGTCGCAGCTGCCGCAGGACGCGCTGGGCTCGCTCACCTCGCTGAACAGCGCCGGCGCGGCCGCGTTCAACACTCGCTTCCCGCAAGGTGCGCCGACGACGAGCTGCGGCCAGGGCCCGGCCAGCGTCAACGGCGTGCGCTACTACTCGGCCGGCGGCACCAGCGTCGTCACCAACATCCTCGACCCCGGCGACGCCTTCCTGGCGCTGGGTGCGGCCTTCTTCGGCGGCCAGGCCAACGACGGCTTGGTGGGCCGCTGCTCCTCGCACTGGGGCATGGTGCTGCGTGACGACTACGGCTGGAACCACCTCGACGAGGTCAACCAGGCGCTGGGCCTGCGCAACCTGTTCGCGTCGGACCCGGTGGCGTTCTACCGCAGCCAGGCCAACCGGCTGAAGCAGGCCGGGCTGTGAGCGGCGGCGCGCCAGCGCGCGCTGCGCTGGCCCTGGGTGCCGCAGCGCTGGCCGTGCTGTCGGTGACGGCGCTGGGCTGGCGCCCCGGCACCCAGACCCGCGACGCGGCGGCGGCGCCCGGCGTCGCGCCGACGGCGGCGCCGGTGGCCGCGGCTGCCCGGCCCCCGCCCGTGCTGCGGCCGGAGCTGCCGCCGGACTTCGTGAGCTGGCTGCTGCAGCACAGCGCGCTGCGCGGCAGCACGCGCGATGGCGGCTGGGGCACGGCCGCTGGCGGCCGGCTGCAGCCTTCGCGCGAGCTGCGCCGGCTTTTCGACCATTTGCTGCAGCTGGAGGGCCAGGTGCCGGTCGACACGATCGGTGCGTGGCTGCAGCAGATGGCACGCGCCGAACTGCAGCCCGAGGTGGCGGCCGAAGTCGGGCGTATCTGGCAGGCCTATCTCGGCCTGCTGGCCGCTCCGGTGCGTACGCCACCGCGGCTGGACGACCCGGCCGCCATCGCCGCGGCACTGGACGAGCGCCACCGCCAGCGGGTGCAGTGGCTGGGGCCGGCCTGGGCTCACGCCTTCTACGGCGACGAGGAGGCGGCGATCCGCCAGACGCTGGCCGGCCCGGTGGCAGCGGACCCGCCGCAGCTGATCGACCGTAGCCGGCTCGACGCTGCCGCGCTGCAGCGCCTGGTCGAACTCGATGCCGAGCAGGCGCGCTGGCAGCAGCGCATCGCCGACGCGCGTGCCGATCTCGAGCGCATGCGCCAGGCGCCGGAACTCAGCGCGCTGCAGCGCGCCGAAGCGGCCGAGCGCCTGGTCAGCGAACGGTTCGAAGCCGGCGGCGAGCGGCTGCGGGCTCGCGCGCTGCTGCGGCTCGCGCCCTGAGCCGGCTACGGCGGTCGCCGGAACACCGTCGCAGCGGCGCCGTACACGGCGCTCGTGGTCGATGTTTCACGCTCCGGCCGACCTTGTTTGCGCATCGTGGTGTCGCAGCACGGATAATCCACGGATGAAACAGACCGATTTGCTTGCCGTCCACCAGCAGGAGCCGCTGGCGGCCCGCTGGTTCAGCCTCGCCAGTTATTGCCTGGAGAGCGGCTGCAACATCGTCACCTACGCGCCCGACAGCTTCCGCGCCGAAGTCGGCGACGTCGAAGAAGGCCAGTCGCGCCTCACCGGCTTCTTCGAAGCAAAGGTGCAGGAAGACGGCAGCGCCCGCTGGACCTGGGCCTGGACCGAAGACGACGCGCCCGCCGGCGCCGTGCTCAGCGAAGACGACGGCCGCAGCGAGTCCTGGACCCGCGTGCTGTCGGACTGGCGCGAACGGGCCTTCCCGGCCTGATCGCGGCCCTCGAGACCTAGCCCGCCTGATCCAGGCCGACGCCGGCCCCCGCGCCTGAACCGGCGCGCAGCTCCAGCGCGGCCGCCTCGCCGAAACGCAGCGGCGCCAGCGCCTGCGCGGTCGCTTCCTGGGCGGACTTGAAAACCAGGTGCTCGGCTTCCAGCCGCTCGTACCAGGCGGAGATCTCGACGCACGAAGCCGGCGGGTTGCCGGCTTCGTCGACGCAGCAGGCAGCCAGCAGCTGCTGCTCGGCGTCGGTGTGGCGCGCGAACAGCTCGGCCACCCAGTCGACGAAGACACGCAGCTTGGTGCTCAGGTGCCGGTTGGGCGGGTAGACCACGTACATCGGCAGCGGGTCGGTGTCCCAGTCGCACAGCAGCGGCACCAGTTCGCCCGAGTCCATGTGCGGGCGCAGCGTGAAGTACGGGATCTGCACGATGCCCAGGCCGTTGATCGCCGCGGTCAGGAAGGCGTTGCCGTCGTTGACCGAGAGCCGGTAGCGGCCCTGGACCTCGATGCGTTCGCCGTCGCGGTTGAAGTCGAACGGGAAGTGCCGCCCGGTCTGCGACGAAAAATAGCTCACCACCCTGTGCTCGCCGCTCTCCAGCTCGCGCGGATGGCGCGGCAGCCCGTGGCGGCGGATGTAGCCGGGCGAGGCCGCGCAGACGAAGCGCCATGAGCCCACCCGGCGCGCCACCAGCGACGGGTCGGTGATCTCGCCGGCGCGCAGCACGCAGTCGACCTTGTCGCCGACCAGGTCCACCGGCCGGTCGCTGACGCCCAGGTCGATCTGGATCTCGGGGTACTGCTCGTGGAACTGCGGCAGCGCCGGGATCAGCAGCAGCCGCGCCACCGCGGACGACACGTCGACCCGGATGCGGCCCTTGGGCGTCACGCGCGCATGCGTCAGCGAGCCTTCGAGCTCGTCCAGGTCGTTCAGCAGCCGGCTGACACGCTCGTAGTACGCCGCACCGTCGGGCGTGACGGTGACGCGCCGCGTCGTGCGGTTCAGCAGCCTGGTGCGCAACTGCTCCTCCAGCCCCTGGATCAGCCGCGTGACCGCGGCCTTGGGCAGGCCCATCGAATCGGCGGCCTTGGTGAAGGTGCCGGCTTCGACGACCCGGGTGAAGGCCTGCATCGCGCTGAGCTTGTCCATCGGTTTTCTCCGGCTGCTGAAGGGGCATTGTTTCATTTGCAGAAAAACTGTGTCTGCCAATCGGCTGTTTATCTCTCGTCAAGCAACGCCTATCGTTCAGTCCAACGCTGAAAGCCTCGTCTGCCTGCCGTCCACCCGATGAACACGATCGCCCCCACCCGCACTGCCGCCTGGCGCGACCACCAGGTCGACGCCGGCCTGGGCGAGCCGCTGGCGGTGCGGGTCCATGCGGCGGTGGCCGACGGTGCCGAGCTGCCGGCGCGCTGCCCTCTGGTGCTGCACCTGCCGGGTGGCGCCTTCATCGGCGGCGATCTGGACAGCGGCCTGCCGACCGCACGCCTGCTGGCCGAAAGCGGCAGCGTCGTCGTCTCGCTGGACTATCCGAAGGCGCCGGCGCGGCCCTTCCCGGCGGCGCTGCAGGCCGCGGCCGCCCTGCTGCGCTGGCTGCTGCGCATGCGCGGCCGGCTCGCCGGCACCGGCAGCGCGATCTGGGTGGCGGGCGAGGAAGCCGGCGCCAACCTGGCCGCCGGCCTGGCGCTGTGGGCACGTGACCAGCGCCTGCCGCTGGCCGGGCAGCTGCTGATCTCGCCGCTGCTGGACCCGCGTATGGCCAGCGCCTCGCTGCGTGCCGCCGGCCAGGGCTGCGCCGACTGCACGATCGCACGCGGCTGGCACGCCTTCCTCGGCCGCGAAGGCGAACACCCGTATGCCGCGCCGCTGTACGCGGCCCGGCTCGCCCACGTGGCCCCGGCTTTCGTCGCCGTGGCCGAAGACGACCCGTTGCGCGACGAGGGCCTGGCTTATGCCGCGGCCTTGCGCGCCGCCGGTGTCGCGGTGCAGACGCAGCGCCTGGCCGGCCCGACCGGCTGGCCGCAGGCGCTCGCCCGCCTGGCCAGCCTGCAGTCGCCCTGGGCGGCCGAGCTGCGCTGTTCGTTGCGGGCCTTCCTCGCCGAAGGGCTGGCCTGCTGTCCGATCGTCCGGCGCCCGTCGCGGCGCGCCGGACCTGCAGAGCCGGAGGCGGGCGCCAGCGCCGCCTGAGTTCCCTCTTTCCCCCGGGCCCGCCGTGGCCCGACCGTGGCCGCCTCGTGGGCGGCCCGGGATGGTTTTGTCTCTCTTTTCCCGTGCCTGTCCGGAGGACCCCACCATGTCGTTCCTTTCCACCTATTCGCGCCGTCCCGGCCCGCTGGCGCTGACGGCGCTCGTCGCCGCTCTCGGACTCGGCGGCGCCGCGCTGCTCGCCACCCACGACGCCGGCGCCGAAGCCGCAGCGACCGCCATGCCGGCGATGCCGGTATCGGTCGCCGCGGTGCTGCAGCAGGACGTGGCGCCCTGGTCGGCCTTCTCCGGCCGGCTCGAGGCGGTCGAACACGTCGAGCTGCGTGCCCGCGTCTCCGGCACCGTGCTCGCCAGCCACTTCCGCGAAGGCGCGCTGGTCAAGGCCGGCGAGCTGCTCTTCAGCATCGACCCGGCGCCCTACGCGGCCGAAGTCGAACGTGCCCAGGCCCAGGTGCTGGCGGCGCAGGCGCGCCTGAACTACACGCGCAGCGAGCTCGAACGCGCCAAGCGCCTGTGGGACGAACAGGCCATCGCGCAGCGCGAGCTGGACGAACGCGACAACGCCGCACGCGAAGCCGAAGCCAACCAGCGCGCCGCCCAGGCCGCGCTGCAATCGGCGAAGCTGAACCTGGGTTACACGCAGGTGCGGGCGCCGGTGTCAGGGCGGGTCGGCCGGCGCGAGGTCACGGTCGGCAACCTGGTGGCCGCCGGCCCGGGCGCGCCGGTGCTGACGACGCTGGTCTCGGTGAACCCGATCTACGCCAGCTTCGACGCCGACGAAGCCACCGTGACGCGTGCGCTCGCCGGCCTGCCCGGCGGCGGCCAGCGCCAGATCGAGCGCCTGCCGGTGCTGCTGGGCAGCGGCGAGGGCGCACGCACCGGCCGGCTGCAGCTGGTGGACAACCAGGTCGACGCGCGCAGCGGCACGGTGCGCCTGCGCGCCGTCTTCGACAACGCCGACGGCGTGCTGATGCCGGGCCAGTTCGCCGAGCTGCAGCTGGGCCAGGTGCGCAAAGCCAGCGCGCTGCTGGTCGACGAACGCGCTGTCGGCACCGACCAGAACAAGCGCTACGTCTGGGTCGTCGGCGCCGACCACAAGGCGGCCTACCGCGAGGTCAAGCTGGGCGCCGCCGTCGGCGGCCTGCGCGTCGTCAGCTCGGGCCTGAAGGCCGGCGAGCAGATCGTCGTCAACGGCCTGCAGCGGGTGCGTCCCGGTGCTGAAGTGGCGCCCCAGGTCGTGCCGATGGGCGCCACGGCCGACACGCCGGCGCGCTCCTGAGCCGTCACCCGCTTTCCGGGAACCACCCCATGAACCTGTCCAAATTCTTCATCGACCGGCCGATCTTCGCCGGCGTGCTCTCGCTGCTGATCTTCCTCGGCGGCCTGATCGCGGTGCGTGGGCTGCCGATCTCGGAATACCCCGAGGTCGTGCCGCCGTCCATCGTCGTGCGCGCCAACTACCCCGGCGCCAACCCCAAGGTCATCGCCGAGACGGTGGCGACACCGATCGAGGAGCAGATCAACGGCGTCGAAGGCATGCTCTACATGAGCAGCCAGGCCACGACCGACGGCCTGATGACGCTGACCGTCACCTTCAAGCTCGGCACCGACCCCGACAAGGCGCAGCAGCTGGTGCAGAACCGCGTCGCACGTGCCGAGCCACGCCTGCCCGAGGAGGTGCGCCGGCTGGGCATCACGACGGTCAAGTCCTCGGTCGACCTGACCATGGTCGTGCACCTGCTGTCGCCCAGCGGCCGCTACGACATGACCTATCTGCGCAACTACGCGGTGCTCAACGTCAAGGACCGCCTGGCGCGGGTGCAGGGTGTCGGCGACGTGCAGCTCTTCGGCTCGGGCGACTACGCGATGCGCATCTGGCTGGACCCGCAGAAGGTGGCCGCGCACGGGCTGTCGGCCGGCGACGTGGTGGCCGCGATCCGCGAGCAGAACGTGCAGGCCGCCGCCGGCATCGTCGGCGCGTCGCCAGGCGTGCAGGGCATCTCGGTGCAGCTGCCGCTGAACGCACGCGGCCGGCTGCAGACCGAGGAGGAGTTCGCCGACATCGTCGTGCGCACCGGCGCCGGCGGCGCGGTGACGCGGCTGCGCGACGTCGCACGCATCGAGCTCGGCGCCGCCGACTACGCGCTGCGCTCGATGCTCGACGGCAAGGACGCGGTGGCGGTGCCGATCTTCGCCGCGCCGGGCTCGAACGCGATCGCCATTTCCGACGGCGTGCGCGCGACCATGGCCGAGATCGCCAAGGCGATGCCCGAGGGTGTCAGCTACGAGATCGTCTACGACCCGACGCAGTTCGTGCGCGCCTCGATCGAGTCGGTGGTGCACACGCTGCTGGAGGCGATCGCACTCGTCGTGCTGGTCGTGATCCTGTTCCTGCAGACCTGGCGCGCGTCCATCATCCCGCTGCTGGCGGTGCCGGTGGCGGTGGTCGGCACCTTCGGCGTGATGGCGCTGTTTGGCTTCTCGATCAACGCGCTGTCGCTGTTCGGGCTGGTGCTGGCGATCGGCATCGTCGTCGACGACGCCATCGTCGTGGTCGAGAACGTCGAGCGCAACATCGAGGGCGGCCTGAGCCCACGCCAGGCGACCTACCGCGCGATGCGCGAGGTGTCGGGGCCGATCATCGCCATCGCGCTGGTGCTGGTGGCGGTGTTCGTGCCGCTGGCCTTCATCAGCGGCCTCACGGGGCAGTTCTACCGCCAGTTCGCGCTGACGATCGCGATCTCGACGGTGATCTCGGCGATCAACTCGCTGACGCTGTCGCCGGCGCTGGCCGCGCTGCTGCTCAAGGGCCACGGCGAACCGCCGGACCGGCTGACGCGAGGCATGGACCGCGTGCTGGGCGGTTTCTTCCGCGGCTTCAACCGCATGTTCCACCGTGGCGCCGAGCGCTACAGCGGCGGCGTGCGCGGCGCGATCTCGCGCAAGGCGCTGATGCTGGCCGTCTACGCGGTGCTGGCGCTGCTGACGGTCGGCCTGTTCCAGGTCGTGCCCAAGGGCTTCGTGCCGGCGCAGGACAAGCAGTACCTGATCGGCTTCGCCCAGCTGCCTGACGGCGCGACGCTGGACCGCACCGAGGCGGTGACGCGGCGCATGGACCAGATCGTGATGCAGCAGCCGGGTGTCGAACACGCAATCACGTTCCCCGGGCTGTCGATCAACGGCTTCACCAACAGCGCCAACTCGGGCATCGTCTTCGTCGCGCTGAAGGACTTCGACCAGCGCCGCGACCCGGCGCTCTCAGCCGGCGCGATCGCGCAGTCGCTGAACCAGCAGTTCGGCCAGATCCAGGACGCCTTCATCGCGATGTTCCCGCCGCCGCCGGTGCAGGGGCTGGGCACGACCGGGGGCTTCAAGCTGCAGCTGGAAGACCGCGCCTCGCTCGGCTACGACGCGCTCGACGCGGCGCAGAAGGCCTTCATGGCCAAGGCCTACCAGACGCCCGAGCTGGCCGGCATGTTCTCGAGCTGGCAGGTCAACGTGCCGCAGCTGTATGCCGACATCGACCGCACCCGGGCGCGCCAGCTGGGTGTGCCGGTGACCGAAATCTTCGACACGCTGCAGATCTACCTGGGCAGCCTGTATGCGAACGACTTCAACCGCTTCGGCCGGACCTATTCGGTGCGTGTGCAGGCCGACGCCGAGTTCCGCGCCCGGCCCGAGGACATCAGCGCGCTGAAGGTGCGTTCGACCAGCGGCGAGATGGTGCCGTTGTCGGCGCTGCTGAAGATCGAACCCAGCTTCGGCCCGGAACGGGCGATGCGCTACAACGGTTTCCTCAGCGCCGACATCAACGGCGGCGCGGCGCCCGGGTTCTCGTCGGGCCAGGCGCGCGACGCGGTCGAACGCATCGCCGCCGAGACGCTGCCGCCCGGCATCGGCTACGAGTGGACCGAGCTCACCTACCAGGAGATCCTGGCCGGCAACTCGGCGAAGCTGATCTTCCCGCTGGCCATCCTGCTGGTGTTCCTGGTGCTGGCGGCGCAGTACGAGAGCCTGACGCTGCCGCTGGCGATCCTGCTGATCGTGCCGATGAGCCTGCTGGCGGCGATGACCGGTGTCTGGGCGAGCGGCGGCGACAACAACGTCTTCACCCAGATCGGGCTGATGGTGCTGGTGGGGCTGTCGGCGAAGAACGCGATCCTGATCGTCGAGTTCGCACGCGAGCTGGAGTTCGCCGGGCGCACCCCGGTGCAGGCCGCGATCGAAGCCAGCCGGCTGCGGCTGCGCCCGATCCTGATGACCTCGCTGGCCTTCGTGATGGGTGTGCTGCCGCTGGTGCTGGCCAGCGGGGCCGGCGCCGAGATGCGGCACGCGATGGGCGTGGCCGTGTTCGCCGGGATGATCGGCGTCACCGCCTTCGGCATCTTCCTGACGCCGGTGTTCTACGTGCTGCTGCGCCGCCTGGCCGGCAACCGCCCGCTGAAGCTGCACGGCGAGGTGCCGCACGACGTCGAGGCGCCGCTGGAGCCCGACATGGAGCCGGGTGGCGCGGCGCTGCCGCGGCCGGCCACGACCCCGGGGGCGGCATGAGGCGCGATGGCCCGTCGCCGGCCCACGCCCGATTGACTGCACCCGTACTGGAGAACGAGATGACTGCTTCCGCCCTGCTGCGCCGTTGGCGCCGCCCCGCCCTGGCGCCGCTGCTGGCCGCGCTGGTGCTGGCCGGCTGCGCCACCGCGCCGGCGCCCGACCTGTCGGCGGTGCCTGCGGCACCGGCGGCCTTCAAGAGCACGCTGCCGGCCGAGGGCCGCTGGGCCGTCGTCGCGCCGGCCGACGCCGCCGAACGCGGCGCCTGGTGGGCCGTGTTCCAGGACCCGGTGCTCGACGACCTGGTGGCGCGTGCGCTGGCCTCCAACACCGACCTGCAGGTGGCCGCGGCGCGGCTGCAGCAGGCGCGTGCCGGGCTGAACGAAGCCGATGCGCGTCGCCGGCCGCAGCTGGGCGCCAGCGCCGGCGTGTCGCGCGCCACCGACCCGGGCGTGACGACGGTGCCGGCCAGCCTGGGCACGGCCGGGCTGGACCTGGCCTGGGAGCTGGACGTCTTCGGCCGCCTGAGTCTTTCCAGCCGCGCCCAGGCGCTGGACGCGCAGGCGAGCGAGGCGCTGCTGCAGAGCACGCGGCTGATGGTGCAGGCCCAGGTCGCGCAGAGCTACTTCGCGCTGCGCGCGAGCGACGCCGAACGCCGCCTGGTGCGCGCCACGGTGGCCGCCTACCGCGACACGCTGCGCCTGTCCGAACGCCGTCAGGCCGCCGGCGACCTGGGCGAACTCGAGGTGCAGCGGCTGCGCAGCGAAGTCGCCGGCACCGAAGCCGACGCGCTGGCGCTGGACCGCCAGCGTGCCGCGCAGGAGAACGCGCTGGCGGTGCTGCTGGGCGAATCGGCCAGCGGCTTCCGCCTGCCCGAAGCCGGCGACAGCGCCTGGACGGCGCGCCCGCCGGCGGTGCCGGCAGGCCTGCCGAGCGCGATGCTGGCGCGCCGCCCCGACGTCGCCGCCGCGCAGCGCAGCCTGATGGCGGCGCAGGCGCGGCTGGGCGTGGCGCAGTCGGCCTGGCTGCCCGACCTGACGCTGACCGCCAGCGGCGGCCACGCGTCGACCGACCTGGGCGACGTCTTCCGCTGGTCGGCACGCGCCTGGTCGGTGGGCACGCTGCTGTCGCTGCCGATCTTCGACGGCGGCCGCCGCCAGGCGCAGGAAGACCGGGCCGCGGCCGAAGCCCAGGTGGCGCTGGCCAGCTACCGCCAGCAGGTGCTGACCGCGCTGCGCGAGGTCGAAGACCAGCTCTCTGGACTGGGCCTGCTGCAGCAGCAGGCCGACGCGCTGGCGCAGGCGGTGCAGTCGGCGGGCCGCGCCACCGCCTTGTCGGACACGCGCTACCGCAACGGCATGGTCAGCCAGCTCGACCTGCTGGACGCACGCCGCAGCGAGCTGCGCAGCCTGCGCCAGGCGGTGCAGGTGCAGGGGGCGCAGTTGCAGGGGGCGGTGGCCCTGATCCGGGCGCTGGGCGGAGGGTGGGAAGGGGCTTGACGAGGCCGGAGTCGTCGGCCGGCGGCTCCGCGCGTCACGCTCGCCGGCACGACGCAACCGGCCCTCCCGACGCCGAAGGTTTCGCCTTACGCCACCGTCGAGACGCAGGTCTTCGCCGGTCTCGACTCGGTGGCGCCGCGCTCGTTCAGGCGGTGCCGGCCGTGTGCGTCACGGAATCGGAACCGACGCGTTGGCGTTCGGGAAGAAGGCCTTGCCGTAGGTGCCGTTCGTGATCTGAAGCCCGCCACGCGAGAAATAGCCTGCGCAGTTGCCTTGCTGCACGACGACGTATTCGCCGTCTGACGAGACGTTGTCGGTCGGGTTGCCGCAGATCTCGCCGGACGTCACCCGGTCGTTTGCAAGATTGATGGCGTGGTAGCGCACCGACTGGTCGGTTCCGAGATAGAGCTGGTTGCGTACCGCGGCGGCCCAGCACTTCGCCGTGGACGAGGCGGGCAAACCGTCCAGGGCAATCCGGCGCAGGAAGTCCACCGACGGCGCCGTGCCGTTGGACTCCCGGTAGATCACGAGTGCGGCGCCGACGGCTGAGGCGGGGTCGCCGCTGTCGACGACGACCACCAGGTCTGCCATTCGCACGATGGCGCAAGCGTGAGCGAAGGGGCCGATCTGCCCCGACCCCCAGCAACCCATGCCGCTGCCGTTGTCGCCGCACGTTGTCCAGTTGATGCGGGATTCGCCGGCAAGATGGTTGTAGACGGTGAAGAGACCGGGGCCGCGCGCGGGCGCATCAGGCCCTGCCGCCAACACCGGGGTCAGGACGCACAGGCAGGCCAGGCCCGCGAGCGAGGTCATGGCGAGCCGGGCCCGCAGAAGCGGATTGGATGTCACTGTCGAGCGCATGCCGTCGTCCTCCGTTGGCGCCGATGGTGGCGCGTTGCGGGCTGATACTGACGGGAGGCGAAGGTGGCGGCAATCCACTGCATGCGAGGCACCCGGCCGACGCTGTGCGGCCCGGCCGACGTGCGCGCCGGCGTGGCGCCCCTCTCGGTGCCGGGCCGGGGCCGGGGCTTGCTTGCTCGCCGAAGACCGCCGCGTTCATCGGCGCGCGAGACGCTCAGCCTCCGGAGGATGCCGGTCGAGCATCGAAGCGGTCGTCCGGCGCGAGCCGCACCAGGGCCGCCGCGTCGCGGGCGGTGCCGAACAGCCACTGGTCGACGTCCTCCAGTTCTATCGGCACGACCGAGCGTTTGTCCTGGCGATCGGGCGGGAGCTGGGGGTCGGGCTTGTGCATGCGCGACATCAGCGGGCAGGCATCGGCATTGAGCGTGAGCATCGTGTAGCTCTCGACCACCTCGCCCGTGGTCCGGTCGACCCAGGTGTTCCAGAGCCCGGCCAGACCCCAGACGCCACCGTCGGCACGGTGGAAGCGCCACCAGACGTTGCGGCCGGACTCCCAGTTGGGCTCGTCGAAGGACAGCGCGGGGATGACGCAGCGCCGCCCCTTGGCCCAGGAGTCCTTGTACGAGGCCTTCTGGGCAAGTTCCTCGAAGCGCGCGTTGTAGGTGGAGTAGCTGAGCTTGGGTGTCTTGGCGAAGCCAGGGACGAGGCCCCACTGGCCGACGACTTGTTCACCCCGGGCTTCGGTGAGGTCGCGCGCGGGGCGGATGAAGAGGCCTTGTGCGCGGGGGAAGACCTCGGCGCCCCGCCAGGGATGCCGGGTGTCCACCTGCCAGTACCGCTCGATGGCGGCGGCGTCGGGGGCGAGGTAGCGGGTGCACATGGCGGTGCATCGTATGGGCTCGATGACGGGCGCAGGGAGCCTGGGTGCGTCTCGCGGCTGCGTTCGCGGTCGTGGGGGGCTGCTTCAGACTGATTGCAGCCGCTCGAGCGTGGCCGGTGAGTGACTGCAGCGGGCAAGAAAGCAGTCGTTCCCGGTC
Source organism: Rubrivivax gelatinosus (assembly GCF_016583785.1). Lineage (GTDB taxonomy): Bacteria > Pseudomonadota > Gammaproteobacteria > Burkholderiales > Burkholderiaceae_C > Rubrivivax > Rubrivivax gelatinosus_B. The sequence goes on from NZ_NRRU01000005.1 coordinate 69,001, forward strand.
GGGTCTCGGCAGCGCATGCGCCAGGAGTTGGCGAAACATCCCAATGCCAGCGACTCGATCACTTAGACCGCTTCCAGCAGGTCCGGGCGGCATGATGGGGCGGAATACGGCGATTCAATTGCCGGTGACCTGCCTAGGCCACATCGCCCCATCCCTGAGAACCACCCTCATCGCATGGATGCGTCGATCCGATTGAAAATGATCAAGCTATCCGTTTGTCTTCGATTGCCCAAAGCACGCGGCCGTCGCGGATGAAGAAGTGGCTTCTGCATCCCTTGATACGCCACACCGAGGGATACAGCGTGACATTGCCTTGCTTTGTGACCGTTGCCCTCCAGGACGGGTCGTCACGCGGAATGAGGCTGAGTGCGATGGTTTCTCGGCACCCACAGGGGCACTTAAATTGCGCTGACCACAAGGTCGCCGGGTCGTCTCCGATAAGGTAGACGACGGACTCGGCGACCTCGTCCGGCGGATCTTCAGCAAAGGTGTGGCCGTAGGTCCGCCTTGGATCCAGGAGCAGCCGGAACCATCGTGTGAGTTGCTTGAACCAGCTCATGAAGCTTTGAGGCTCAGTTCGGCCCAGTCCAACGGCGGTTCGACATCGCCGCGGCCAACATGTCGCGCCATCACCTCGCACGGCTCACCGTCCTCTTCACGGTCGAAGATGCCATGCATGAGGCTGATGCGCGTCGCCGCGTACTCACCATTCGGGTCCGAGCGGTAGGGATGCAGGCGAGCCAGCAGCTCATTTATCGCCAGGCTCGCGATCAGCGAGTTCAGCTGGATGACGGCCGGTCGATCTTCCTGGGCCCCACGGATGTAGCCCTCCGCCAGCAGTTCACGGTACTGCGCAGGGTCGGTACGCTGCAGGCCCGCGGCACGAACCTGTTCGAGGGTGAATTGGTGTCGACTCAACAAGCTGGAGCCCCCAGGGCGGATGTAGTGCACCGTGCCACACACCTGGTCGACGCCACCTTGGCCATCCGCCTCGATCTTGACGCCGAGGTCGAGATAGGGAATCTCGTAGAACGAGGCGAGCTTGTTCAGCAAGAAGCGGCCGTCGATCGTGTCCATGCAGCCGATCACCACGTCGCAGTCGGAGAGCGCCTGGATGACGGTGCGACTGAACAGGGTCTCGGGGTAAGTGGAGACCTGCGTGCCCAGTCCCATTGCCTCGATCGAACGCCGTGCGACGTCGACCTTGAGCCGTCGATCACGGGCATCGTCCACTGTCGTGTTGAGGATGCGGTTGAGGTTTTTTTCTTCTACCCGGTCCGGATCGACAAGGACAAGTTCGCCGACGCAGTTGCGCGCTAGTTGCTCAATGACAGGGCTGCCTGTGCCCGAGCACCCCACCACCCCCACCTTCAGCCGACGCAGGCGCTCGAACGTGCCGGCACCGAACGTCTGCGCCACTCGACGGGCGTATTCCGGCACCGGCGCCTCGGTTGCCCGGCGATAGATGCGAATGTCGTCGCCGACGACGCTCACGGCCGTGAGGTCTTCGAAGCGGCCGTCTTCGTGCACGACGCGTCCGAAGACGCGGCCATCGTCCATCACGATGACACTGGCGTGGGGCGCCGCACTGTCGGTCCAGGCATAGAGGCTTGGAAAGAGCGCTAGGTCCGACGCGTCGTCAATTTGGGAGAAGCGATCGAATCCACGGTGCCCGTGGATCTTGACGATGGCCCAGTTGCGCTTGGCTGCTTCGGCCAACAGAGGAACCAGCACCTGGGTAGGCCAGGTCACCCGGTCCGGGCGGCGTTCGGAGCAGATGCTGTAGGGCACCAACTCGAGCCGACGTACCAGCAGGCGATGCTTGGTTTCCCCCGCCGCGCGGCCGCAGATCGCGATCGCCACCGCCTCGCATCCATCGTCGGGGAAGAGGTGTTCCAGGAGCGACGCATGTTGCTCCTCGGTCATCGTCAGCGTGACTGCCATTTCAAGCCTTCTTTGTTTCGCGCTCCAGCCAGACCTGGACCTGCGCGAAATGGGTCCCCAGATTGTCGATACCCGGCCGCCAGGGGTTGATCGGCGTGCGGTGGCGGCTCCATCGCTGCCAGGTCTTGCCGTCGAAGGTGTCGGGGCTGATGGCCCCGATGGGTCGGCCGTCGACCAGCGCCAGGTCGGGCAGGAAGTACACCATGTCGATCTGGGACTCAGGGTAGCCAGGCTCAATCCGTACGTACGCCGCGACGGTCGAGACGTTGTAGCCCGGGGGCACGGGTAAGTCATACAAGACGACGCGTAGAGCGCCCCCGGTCGCCACGAGCTCGTATGGCAAACCCCGGTCTTCCAGCCACTCCATGTCCTCGGACGGCAGCGTGAACTCGCGCCGCATGGCTCAGCCCTCCGTCTGGTCCAGCGGCAGCGTTACGAAGCGCTCTACGCCCGGCTCGCTGAGGTCGACCTTGTCGCCCAGCCCGATGCGCTGGGGCTGGTTGCCCTTGTTACGCAGGTAGAGTGCGAACTGCTCCGGAGGCGTCTTCCCGGCGAGCGTGAGCAGTTCCAAGCCCGTCGGCGTTGCCATATGGACTTCGTAGGGTTTCTTGTCGATCTGGATCTTGAAACTGCGCGGCTTGGCCGACTCGCCGGGGGCGTCACCCTTGCCGGAACCCGATTGCACGTTGTCTTCTTGCATATGCCTGTCCTTCTGAATTTGCGCCTTTCTCAGGCTCCTGCTTTCATATGCGCATGGCAGGCCTTGGTGCGGACAAGAAAATATTTGCAGGCGGTGTGTCCGCAGGCGTGGGTTTGCAGCGCATATGCCTAAGTGGAGCTTCTAGCCATCGAACACCCGACCGACGAAGACGTCGCCTCCCACGAGGAAGTCGTACAGGCGCTGCAGTCGCTGTCTGAAGCGGACCTGTTGCGCCTGAAGCAGCTGGCCAAGCTCAGGTGCGCCGGCCTCCACGTGATGGATTGGGAAGACCTGCTGAACGAAGCCGTGACTCGGGTTCTCGCCGGCAATCGCCGGTGGCCAAGGGCGGTGCCGTTCGTGGCTTTCATGGCCCAGACCTTCCGAAGCATTGCCAGTGAAGAGTGGCGCCGGCTTGAGGTGGCCAACACCACGTCGGAGAGTGACCTGAGTGATTCCGACGGCACGTCGCCGCTGGAATCAGCGGCGCTAGACCCGATCCATCCGGGCCGTGAGGTGCTGGCGCGCAAGGCGCTCGAAGAGATCGAGGCCTTGTTCAGCGCCGATCCGTCGGCGATGGCGGTCCTGCAGGGCTTTGCCCAGGGCTACACGCCTGAGGAAATCATGGGGCAGAACGGCCTCACATCAACCCAATACGCAACGCTCCAGCGCCGCATCCGCCGCAAGCTGGGCAAACACTTTTCCTAGGGGTGCAACCATGCCCAGCCGTAGTTCCTCTTTCAAGACGCTCGAGCAGACACTCTCCGGTCTCGAGCAGTTGGTGCTCCACGCCTCAGACAAAAATCTTCTCAGGGACACCCAAGCAGCCTCCGATGCTGCTCGGGAAGTTGAGCAGCTCATCGCACGTCGCGTGGCACCGTTAGGCCAAGTCAAGAAGCGCGGCCGGGGCGTAGGTGGCGTAAGTGATTTCGGCTTCCTTGCAGGCATGCGCTCGAGTGGCTCCGGCGCTCCGGTGAGCGCCGTATATGGGGCTAAAAAGCAGCCCACGAGTGATGAAGTCGAGCAGGTCATCGAGAAGCTGCTGTCTCCCTCGGCGAACAAAAAGAAGGTTCAGAAGAAGTTCAAATAGTGTTGGTGAGGTGAGGCGATGACGTCAGAAGTTGTTGTCATGAATCGGTTTGGCGTTGCCTTGGCCAGCGACAGTGCCGCCACGGTCTACGTGGGAGGCCGTGTGAAGTTCTATCACGCCGACAAGCTTTTCATGTTGTCGCACTTCCATCCTGTCGGGGTGATGGTCTACAACAACTCATCGCTCCTGGGCGTGCCTTGGGAAACCATCCTCAAGATGTTTCGCGCACAGCTTGCCGACAAGTGCTTTGACACGCTCGAAGAATACGGCACTGAGTTAATCAAGTACTTGAACGGAAACACTGCGTTGTTTCCGGAAGCTGTTCAGCAGCAGTACTACTGCCACCTGGTGGAGACCCTGTTCAAGGGAATCAAGGACGGGGTGGACAACGCCTGGATCGAGCGAGGTTCCAGCACGGCTTGGAGTCGTGACGACGAAGACGCGGCTTCGGAGTACAAGTCCGTGCAGGCCAACGTGATTCAGGAATCCTTGAAGGAGTGGCGACAAAAGCAGGATGTTTCTGCTGACTGTTTCGGCCTTGAGGTTGGAGCCGAACTGGCTGGCATGGCGTCCGGCAAGATCTCCGACCTTGTGGCCAAGTACTTCCCGTCTGCCGATGGAGCAGATGTCGTGGCGCTCAATGAGTTGGCGCGCTTGGTGGTGACAAAGCAGGAAATCCTGACTGAGTCCTTGTCGGGCTTGGTTATTGCGGGCTATGGCAAAGCCCAGCATTTCCCCGTGATGCAAGAGTACACGCTTGGGGAGATCTTCAAGAGCCGCCTGAAGTACAAACTAGAGCGAACTGAGGCGATAACCTCCAAGCGACCGTCGTTCATCAGGCCGTTTGCCCAGTCAGAGATGGTGGACACCTTCTTGAATGGCGTGAGTCCTGCTTTTGAGTACGAGGCTTACAAGGAGATCTATGAAGTCGTGATGGCTTCGGCAGAACAGATTATCGATGGCATCCCTCGGATGAGTAAGAAGGCCAAACAGGCCTACTTGGACAAGGTTGTCCCTCCCAGCGGCGAGGCTGTGCTGGCGGCAGTGCGTAGACTGCGTGATCTGCGCAAACGTAAACATCTGAAGCCTGTGCTTCAGTCGATCGAGTTTTTGCCGAAAAACGAACTGGCACATGTCGCCTCGTCTTTGGTAAACCTCAGTTCTTTTCAAAAGCGGATGTCGATCAGTGAGGACGAAACCGTTGGAGGCCCCATCGACGTCGCCGTCATCTCGAAGGGAGACGGCTTTGTTTGGATTGATCGAAAACACTACTTCAAGCGCGAACTGAATCGCCATTTCTTTGGGCACGGCAAGCCCACCCCAGACCAAAACCGCAACGGAGCAGCAGATGACGAATAAATCAGCCGAGAGGAGAGCGACCCAAAGGCAAGAACGTAGTGCGACTGACGCTCACGAGTTTCTTGCGACCGTTGTGTCGGAAGATACCAGGCTCAAAACGGTGCATCGTCTGTCGCTGCAGTCCGATTCCAAGAAGGCGTCTCCAACCGACGAGACGGTCAGAATATACCGCCATCACTTGCAAGCCAATAAATGAAGGGCGCGGAGCTTGAATAGGCGCGGCGCGGTGTCCAAGTTTCATTGGGCGATAATGTCAACAAGCGCCGCATCTCGGCTTCCGCTCGAAAGGGAATGAAATGAAGTATCCCGACTTCAGCGAATCAAAGATTCTTCAGGATTTGCCAACGCTGGCCGCTCAGGCCGGCAAGAGGGCCAATGCCCACGCACTGTCAACACTTGGGAAAGTGGTGATGGTTAAGGGCGGCCACGTTGTCGAAGCGAGCTTGGACGGTTCTGTGCGCGCGCTGTTCGCCGTGAGCCCAGCCACCGTGGTCAAGAAGGGTCTTGTACTCAAGCGCCGCACCAAGAAGTGACCACCGAGGCGCCTCGACGCATCCGGATGTTTGCCGGCCCGAACGGGTCCGGCAAGAGCACTGTCTTTGATGAACTCCGAAAGTCGTGGATCGGCATCTACGTCAACGCGGATGACATCGAGCGCGATTGGAAGCAGAGCAGCATCCTGGAACTGAATCAGTTCGAGCTGAACGCCGAAGCGGCCGCGCGCCTCCCGGCATTCTTGCAAGCTTCACCTCTGGTAGGCAAAGAGAGGCTTGCCGCTGCTACCGTGACGATGGCAGCGACGCGAGTGTCCATTGAAGGGCTCGAGATCAATTCCTACCTTGCGGCGGCAACCGCGGACTTCATTCGCTACGAACTGCTGACGGCGGGCAAGTCATTTACCTTCGAAAGCGTGATGTCGCACCCGGGGAAGGTGGAGTTTCTCAAGCGTGCGCAGCTAGATGGCTATCGCTGCTACCTGTACTTCATCGCGACGGATGACCCAGAGATCAATGTCGCCCGCGTAGAGCAGCGAGTGAAGCTGGGCGGGCATCCAGTTGCACGAGAACGAATCATCGAGCGATATCACAAGTCGATCCAGTTACTCGAAGACGCGGTAAGCGCGACAGACCGGGCGTACGTCTTCGATAACTCGGGGGATCGCCCCGTCCTATTGGCAGAGATCACAGGCGGAGAACAGCTGCAAATCTGCGCGGACCTGTTGCCTCGTTGGTTCGCCGAGTCTTCTCTGTGGCTCTCGTTCAAGGATGCGTTCGCTCAGCAGCAGGACGTGGCGGGCGACTGTGGCGCGAACTAACCCTTCGGATGCGCAGAGCGGCGCGTTGAAGCACTAGGTAATCGGCAGGACAGAGCGGTGAGGAACCGCGAATGTCGCGTTCGTGTCACTGATCAGCCATTGGGCTTGGCGACCCATATGACAGCTTTCGCTGCATACCGGTCTTTGCCCCCCGATCCGGCAGCGGATCCGTAATCGCGAAGCCCACCAACTCCCGGCAGGCTCCTAGGTAACGACGACCGCCAGCGCTCCTAGGCGCAGCGATCCACTGCAGCGAGCGTGTTGGAGATCCGTGTCGAACAGGGCCCCGCACGGAACGCTGCGTCAGATCGATAGCCGCTCGTCGGCTCTCCGGAGGCGTTTAACCCGAGGACATCTGCGGGGCGCTCAAGGCGGGTCACCCCGTGCCGCGTCCGGCCGGCCGAGCCCACCCGCAAAGCGTGCCTGCGCCCCTACAGATGCTCGGCCAACCCCGCCATGTAGGCCAGTCGCCCTAACTTTGTCAGCCAGTCGCCTTTTTGTGGCGCCAGTCGCAAAAACTCTGGCGCCCTACGGGGAGAACTAGACGCTCAAACGTCGATATTCCCCGCCCTCAACGCATTGCTCTCGATGAACTCCCGCCGCGGCTCCACCTCGTCGCCCATCAGCATCGTGAACACGCGGTCGGCTTCGAGCGCGTCCTCGATCTGCACGCGCAGCAGGCGGCGCACCTGCGGGTCCATCGTCGTCTCCCACAGCTGCCCGGGGTTCATCTCGCCCAGCCCCTTGTAGCGCTGGCGCGCGACGGCGCTTTCGGCCTGGGACATCAGCCAGTCCATCGCGGCGCGGAAGTCGCCGGCCTTCTGTTCCTTCTGCTTCTCGCCTTCGCCGCGGCGCACCACGGCCTCAGCGCCCAGCAGGTCCTTGAAGGTGCGGCCGGCCTCGGCCAGCGCGGCGTAGTCGGCACCGTGCAGGAACTCCTGCGTGATGACGCTGGCCTTGACGTTGCCGTGATGGCGCCGGCCGATGCGCAGCAGCGGCTTGTCGGTGCGCGGGTCGATGTGCGCCTCGACGCTGGCGTCCTTCAGCGCGGCCTGCAGCGCCGCGGCGCTGGCCTGGGCCGCTTCGACGCTGTCGACGTTCAGTTCCAGCCCGTTGGAGATGGTGCGCAGCGCGTCCAGGTCCATCCAGTTGCCCAGGCGCTGCACGACGTTGCTGGCGACGATGTACTTGCGCGCCAGGCTCTCCAGCGCCTCGCCCTGCAGCGCCGGGCGGCCGCCTTCGGCCAGGCCGTCGGGCAGCACCGCGGCGCCTTCCAGCGCCACCTTCAGCAGGAAGGCGTCGAGCTCGATGCCGTCCTTCAGGTACTGCTCGTTCTTGCCCTGCTTCACCTTGTACAGCGGCGGCTGGGCGATGTAGATGTGGCCGCGCTCCACCAGCTCCGGCATCTGCCGGTAGAAGAAGGTCAGCAGCAGCGTGCGGATGTGGGCGCCGTCCACGTCCGCGTCGGTCATGATGATGATGCGGTGGTAGCGCAGCTTGGCGACGTTGAAGTCCTCGGGCCCGATGCCGGTGCCCAGCGCCGTGATCAGCGTGACGATCGAGTCGGAGGACAGCAGCTTCTCGTAGCGCGCCTTCTCGACGTTCAGGATCTTGCCGCGCAGCGGCAGGATCGCCTGGAACTTGCGGTCACGCCCCTGCTTGGCGCTGCCGCCAGCGGAGTCGCCCTCGACGATGTAGATCTCGCACAGCGCCGGGTCCTTCTCCTGGCAGTCGGCCAGCTTGCCCGGCAGGCCCACGCCGTCGAGCACGCCCTTGCGCCGCGTCATCTCGCGCGCCTTGCGCGCGGCTTCGCGCGCCCGCGCGGCGTCGACGATCTTGCCGCAGATGATCTTGGCGTCGGTCGGGTTCTCCAGCAGCCAGTCGTTGAGCAGCCGGCTGACGATGTCTTCCACCGGCGCGCGCACTTCGCTCGAGACGAGCTTGTCCTTGGTCTGGCTCGAGAACTTGGGCTCCGGCACCTTGACGCTGACGACGCAGGCCAGGCCTTCGCGCATGTCGTCGCCGGCGACCTCGACCTTGGCCTTCTTCGCCAGCTCGTTGTCCTCGATGTACTTGTTGATGATGCGCGTCATCGCCGCGCGCAGCCCCGTCAGGTGGGTGCCGCCGTCACGCTGCGGGATGTTGTTCGTGAAGCAGAGAACGCTCTCGTTGTAGCCGTCGTTCCACTGCATCGCGACCTCGACGCCGATCGTCGTGCCCTGGTCGCTGTTCTTCTCGCCGGTGGCGTGGAAGACGTTGGGGTGCAGGATCTTCTTGCCCTGGTTGATGAACTGGACGAAGCCCCTGACGCCGCCGGCGAAGGCGAAGTTGTCTTCCTTGCCGTTGCGTTCGTCGACGAGGCGGATCTTGACGCCGTTGTTCAGGAACGAGAGCTCGCGCAGCCGCTTGGCGAGCACGTCGTAGTGGAAGTCGATGTGGTTGAAGATCTCGTCGTCGGGCAGGAAGTGCACCTCGGTGCCACGCTTGTCGGTGTCGCCCAGGATCTTCATCGGGCTGGTCTCGAAGCCGTCGCGCACTTCGATCACGCGGTCCTGCGTGGCGCCGCGCTTGAACTCGATCGAATGCACCTTGCCTTCGCGGCGCACCGTCAGGCGCAGCCACTTGCTCAGCGCGTTGACGCAGGACACGCCGACGCCGTGCAGCCCGCCCGAGACCTTGTAGCTGTTCTGGTTGAACTTGCCGCCGGCGTGCAGCTCGGTCAGCGCGATCTCGGCCGCCGAGCGCTTGGGCTCGTGCTTGTCGTCCATCTTCACGCCGGTCGGGATGCCGCGGCCGTTGTCGACGACGCTGATCGAGTTGTCGCTGTGGATGGTGACGACGATGTCGTCGCAGTGCCCGGCCAGCGCCTCGTCGATCGAGTTGTCGACGACTTCGAAGACCAGGTGGTGCAGGCCGGTGCCGTCGGAGGTGTCGCCGATGTACATGCCCGGGCGCTTGCGCACCGCTTCCAGCCCTTCGAGGATCTGGATGCTGCCTTCGCCGTAGGCCACCGAGGCGGCGCTGCCGGTCGACGCAGGCACGGGTTGCGGCGTCTGCGGGGCGTCGTTCGGGGTCGGGGTGTTCGGGAGTTCGCTCATCGGGGTTCTCGTTTCTCGGACGCCATCGGCGCCCGACGGCCCGCGGGCCGTCTGCACATCAGGTGGGCGCCGCGGCCGCTGCGCGGCTGCCGGCGCCGGCCCGCGCCGAGCCGGCCGGGCCTGGGCGCGGCGGGCTCGGCCGCCGCGGGCAAAGGCTTCAGATCCGCATCGGCATCACGACGTACTTGAAGCCGGGGTGCTCCGGCACGGTGAACAGCGCGCTCGCGTTCGTGTCCTGCAGCTCGATCTTCACCATCTCCTGCTGCATGTTGGTCAGCACGTCGATCAGGTAGGTGACGTTGAAGCCGATCTCGATGGCGTCGCCGGCGTAGTCGATCTCGAGCTCTTCCTTGGCCTCTTCCTGCTCGGCGTTGGACGAGGCGATGCGCAGCACGCCCGGCTCGATGTTCAGGCGCACGCCCTTGAACTTCTCGCTCGTCAGGATGGCGGCCCGCTGCAGGCTGCCCAACAGCGTCGAGCGGCCCAGCACCAGCGCGTTCTTGTGGTTGCGCGGGATCACGCGGTTGTAGTCGGGGAACTTGCCCTCGACCAGCTTGGTGACGAACTCCAGCCCCGAGAACGCGAACTTGGCCTGGTTGCCGGCGAAACGCATCTCGATCGGCGTCTCTTCGTCCTTCAGCAGGCGCTGCAGTTCGAGCACGGTCTTGCGCGGCAGGATGACTTCCTGGCGGTTGGGCACGTCGGTTTCCAGCGTGCCCTGGGCCATCGCCAGGCGGTGGCCGTCGGTGGCCACGAGCGTCAGCGTCTTGCCTTCGGCGATGAACAGGATGCCGTTCAGGTAGTAGCGGATGTCGTGCACCGCCATTGAGAAGTGCACCTGGTTGATCAGCTGGCGCAGCGTCTTCTGCGGCACGCTGAAGGCCGGGCCGAAGTCGACCGCCTCGTTGACCAGCGGGAAGTCGTCTGCGGGCAGCGACTGCAGCGTGAAGCGGCTCTTGCCACCGGCCAGCGTCAGCTTGTTCTGCGCCGCCGACAGCGTCACCACCTGCTCCGACGGCAGTGCGCGCAGGATGTCGATCAGCTTGCGCGCGCCGACGGTGGTGGCGAACTGGGCGTCGTCGCCGCCGAGCTCGGCGCTGGTGCGCACCTGGATCTCCAGGTCGCTCGTCGTCAGCTCCACGACCGGACCGTTCTTGCGCAACAGCACGTTGGCCAGGATGGGCAGCGTGTGCCGCCGCTCGACGATGCCGGCCACCGATTGCAGGGCCTCGAGCAACTTTTCCTGGGCGGCCTTCAGAACAATCATGTCTTCCTCTTTAACTTGGTGGTCGTAGTAGGCAGCGGGGACTTCTGGGGACAACGCTATTTTCCGCTTTTCCCACAACGTCTTAGCCGGTGCGCAGCGCTGTGGGTCGACAGGTGGCGCGTGACGCAGGTTTTCTGGACAACTCGGCGGCGGCGGCGCGCGCTGTGCACAAGTGCCAGCTTGTCCCGAAGTTTTCCCCAGGCTGCGGCGCCATCCGGTGACGGCCGTCAGCCCTTGAGTGTCTGCTCGAGCACGTGCAGCTGCTGGTTGAGTTCGCTGTTGCGGGTGCGCTCGTCGGCGATCTTGCGCACCGCGTGCAGCACCGTCGTGTGGTCGCGGCCGCCAAAGAGCTCGCCGATCTCGGGCAGGCTCTTCTTGGTCATGTCCTTGGCCAGGTACATCGCGATCTGGCGCGGCCGCGCGATCGAGGCCGGGCGCTTCTTGCTGTACATGTCGGCGACCTTGATCTTGTAGAAGTCGGCCACCGTCTTCTGGATGTTCTCCACCGAGATCTGCCGGTTCTGGATCGACAGCAGGTCCTTCAGCGCCTCGCGCGACAGCGCGATGTTGATGTCCTTCTGGCTGAAGCGGCTGTAGGCCAGCACCTTGCGCAGCGCGCCTTCGAGCTCGCGCACGTTGGCGCGCACGTTCTTGGCGATGAAGAAGGCCACGTCTTCCGGCATCTCGGCGCCTTCGCCCTGCGCCTTCTTGATCAGGATGGCCACGCGCATCTCGAGCTCGGGCGGCTCGATGGCCACCGTGAGCCCGGCGTCGAAGCGGCTGGTCAGGCGCTCGTCGATGTCCACCAGCCCCTTGGGGTAGGTGTCGCTGGTCATGATGATGTGCGCGCGCTTGGCCAGCAGGGCCTCGAAGGTGTTGAAGAACTCCTCCTGCGTGCGGTCCTTGCCGGCGAAGAACTGGACGTCGTCGATCAGCAGCAGGTCCAGCGAGTGGTACTTGGCCTTGAGCTCGTCGAAGGTCTTGCGCTGATAGTTCTTGACGACGTCGCTGATGAACTGCTCGGCGTGCAGGTACAGCACGCGGGCGTCGGGGCGGTCCTTCAGCAGCGCGTTGCCGACGGCGTGCACCAGGTGGGTCTTGCCCAGGCCGACGCCGCCGTAGATGAACAGCGGGTTGTACATCTGCCCCGGCGCGCCGGCGACGTGCAGCGCGGCGGTGCGCGCCATCTGGTTGGCGCGCCCCGGCACCAGGTTGTCGAAGGTGAGCGAGGGGTTGAGCTTGTGGCGGTTGGACGCCGGTGCCGGCGAGGCCGCCATCGGTGCGCTGGTGGCGGCCGCCACCGCGTTGGCGGCGAACACGGCCGCCGTGGCCACCGGAGCCGGCACCGAGGCGTGGGCGTAGCCGTTGCCGGCGCGCAGCGGTGCCAGGGCCGGCGCCTCGGCGCGCGGCGCCAGCGTCAGCTCCAGCCGCACCGGCTTGCCGGCGATGTCGCTCAGCACCGACTCGATGCGGCCGGCGTACTGCGCGCGGATCCAGTCGAGCTTGAAGCGGTTCGGAACCCGCACCGATACGACCGCGGCGTCCGCCTCGTCTTCGCTGACCTGGGCCGGCGGCAAAGGCCGGATCCAGGTGTTGAACTGATGTTCGGGCAACTCGGTCGCGAGGCGCTCGCAGCCGCGTTGCCAGAGGTCTACGGTCATTGTGGAAATCTTGTTTTGCAGGGGGCGCATTCTACGTGCCGGACGCCAGGGTTCAAGCGAGTTATCCACAGATCGGGAGCCGGGGGTGTGGTGCCATCCCCTGCAGCGCGACTCAGGGGCATCAGGCGTAACTGATTGACGTTGAACGCATTTCTTGCTGTAATCGAGGGTTTTCCGAATTTCTTACCCCCTGGCAAGAAAGAGCTCTACATCATGAAGCGCACCTACCAGCCGTCCAAGATCCGCCGCGCCCGCACCCACGGCTTCCTCGTGCGCATGAAGACGCGTGGCGGCCGTGCCGTCATCGCCGCCCGTCGCGCCAAGGGCCGCAAGCGCCTCGCCGTCTAAGGCCGTACCGGTCCGGCACGCCCCGCGTCGCCGCCGTCTTACTGCCGCCGAGGCCCCGTGCAGCGTCCGGTCCGCCCTCTCGTGCACCCGATGGTGCAGAAGGCCGACTTCGAGCGCGTGCTCGCGACGCCCAGCCGATCGCGAAGCACTCACTTCGCCGTTCACCACGTGGACGGCGGACCTTGTGCGTCCCGCTGGCATCAGCTTCACCCGGCTGACGCCGAGTTGTCCACAGGCGACGCACAGAGTGGTGCACAGCCTGTGGATGACTCGCGCCGCGTGGCACCCGATGCCTGCTGGCTCGGCAGCATCGTTCCGAAGCGGCATGCCCGCCGCTCGGTCACGCGTGTCCTGCTGAAGCGCCAGATCCGCGCGGCGATGGCGCGTCACGCCGATACCCTGGCCCCCGGGCTGTGGGTGGTGCGGCTGCGCGCGCCGTTCGTGCCGGCGCAGTACCCGTCGGCGGCGTCCGACGCGCTGCGTTTGGCGGCGCACCACGAGCTCGAGCAGCTCTTCGGCCGTGCCCGGCGCGCCTGAGATGCTGGCCGAACTCGCCCGCCTGCCGCAGCGCCTGCTGGTGCTGCTGGTGCGTGCCTATCGCCTGCTGCTCAAGCCCTGGTTGGGCAATGCCTGCCGCTTCGAGCCCAGTTGCTCGCAGTACGCACTGGACGCACTGGGCCGCCACGGCGCCGCTGGCGGCAGCGCGCTCACCGTCTGGCGGCTGCTGCGTTGTCATCCGCTGTGCAACGGCGGCTGCGATCCTGTGCCCGAGCGTTTCCCGAACCCCGCGCGGGGTCTGTTCACCCGGCTCGTCCGCCCTCATGCGGACGACGCCCTGTAGCCCGAGCCTATGACCGACATTCGCCGCACCATCCTCTGGGTGGTCTTCGTCACCTCGCTGTTCCTGCTGTGGGACGCGTGGAACAAGCACAACGGTCAGCCTTCGCTGCTGGGCGGGCCGGCCCGCCCGGTCGCTGCGGCGTCGGCACCGGGCACATCGGCTTCGGCCGGCGTGCCCAGCGCCTCGCCGACGGCCCAGGCGCCTGCCGGCACCGTGCCGCAGCCGGCGGCAGCGCCCGGTGGCGAGCCGGTCGTCGTCACGACCGACCTGGTCAAGGCCACCTTCGACAGCGTCGGCGGCCAGCTGGTGCGCCTGGAGCTGCTGAAGTACCGCGACGCCAACCACCCGGAACACAACGTCGTCCTGATGGACCGCGTCGCCGCGCGTGAGTACGTCGCCCAGACCGGCCTGATCACGGCCCAGTCCGGCGTCGCGCTGCCCACGCACCTGACGCCGATGACGGCGGTTCCGGGCGCGCGCGTGCTCGCCGACGGCCAGGACAGCCTGAGCCTGCGCTTCGAGTCGGCGCCGGTCGACGGCCGCCGCCTGGTCAAGGTCTACACCTTCAAGCGCGGCGACTACGCCGTCGGCGTGCGCCACGAGTTCGTCAACGGGGGCAGCACGCCGGTGACGGCGCAGCTGTACCTGCAGCTGGCGCGCGACGGCCAGGCGCCCGAGGGCGAGTCGAAGTTCTATTCGACCTTCACCGGCCCGGCGATGTTCACCACCGCCAGCAAGTACAAGAAGATCGACTTCAAGGACATCGCCAAGGGCGACGCCGGCCACGACAAGACCGCCAAGGACGGCTGGATCGCGATGGTCCAGCACTACTTCGCGTCGGCCTGGATCGTCAACGCCGAAGGCGCGCGCGAGTTCCGCACCGCCAAGGTCGGCGACAACCTGTACACGATCGCGATGGTGCTGCCGCTGGGCGAAGTCGCGCCGGGTGCGACCCAGGTGCAGGAGTCGCAGCTCTTCGCCGGCCCGCAGATGGAGAACCGCCTGGCCGAACTGGCGCCGGGGCTGGAGTACCTGAAGGACTACGGCTGGCTGATGCCGCTGTCCAAGCCGCTGTTCTGGCTGCTCGACGAGCTGTATTCGGCGATCGGCAACTGGGGCTGGGCCATCGTCGCGCTGGTCGTGGTGCTGAAGATCGCCTTCTTCTGGCTCAACGCCAGCGCCTACAAGTCGATGGCCAAGATGCGCGCCATCAACCCGCGTGTCATGGAGATGCGCGAGCGCCTGAAGGACAAGCCGCAGCAGATGCAGCAGGAGATGATGCGCATCTACCGCGAGGAGAAGGTCAATCCGCTGGGCGGCTGCCTGCCGATCCTGATCCAGATGCCGTTCTTCATCGCGCTGTACTGGGTGCTGCTGTCCAGCGTCGAGATGCGCAACGCGCCCTGGATCGGCTGGATCACCGACCTGTCGGCGAAGGACCCGTGGTTCATCCTGCCGGTGCTGATGACGGCCTCGTCGCTGGCGCAGGTGGCGCTGGGTGCCAAGCCGCCCGATCCGATGCAGGCGCGGCTGATGTGGTTCATGCCGCTGGCCTTCGGGGTGATGTTCTTCTTCTTCCCGGCCGGCCTGGTGCTGTACTGGCTGACGAACAACGTGCTGTCGATCGCGCAGCAGTGGTACATCAACAAGAAGCTGGGCGTGGCCTGACGGCCAACGGCTGAAAGCCCGATGACAAAGCCCCCGCGGCTCGCGCCGACGGGGGCTTTTTTCTGGGTGCCGCCGGGCGGCTAGGGCTTCCAGCGCTTCAATTGGTCGGTGTCGAGGAAGAAGTAGGGCTTGAAGGCGCCGTCCTGGCGCGTGCCGACCTCGATCGCCTGGACCTCGACCACGAGCGCGGCGTCGACGCTCGACTTGTCGGCGCGCGCCGTGTTCGGCTGCAGGCCGGTGACGTGGCCGTAGACACGCACCAGCCCGCGCGCGTCGTGTTCGCGCAGGGCCTCGATCTCGCGCGCCTTCTCGATCGGCACCTTGACCGTCATCGGCACGTAGCCCGAGCACTCGTCGCTGCAGTTCTGGCCCAGCCCCAGCGCCTTGAACGATGGCTCGTAATGCAGCCGGTAGTTGTAGCCCTTGGCGTCCGAGTAGAAGACGGTGTCGAAGCGGCGGCCCAGGTTCAGCGTCAGGTAGTACTCGCCGGTGGCGACGTCTGGGCCGGCCAGGGTCATGATCTCGCCCATCCAGCCGAAGACGACGTTCAGGCTGTCGCGATCGGGCCTGGCCTCGGCCTTGGCGCGGTCGGCGGCCTCCTGCTTCTTGAAGGCGTTGCTCTCGGCCGTCAGCGCCGGTTGGCGGATGCGCGCCAGCAGCAGCCAGTCGGGCTGCTCGACCGACGCCGCCTGCAGCAGCCAGGTGGCGCCGTAGCGGTCGAAGAGCGCGTCGGGCATCTTCTGGATCTCGGCGTTGCCGGCTTCGCTGACCTCCTGGCGGACGTAGCCGGCGTAGCGCGCCGGCACCTGGAACAGCGGCTGGAGCACGATGCTGCTGACGCTGCCGAAGCTGGTGCTCTGGCGCGTGGTCGGCGCGGCGTCGCCCTGGGCCGGCGGGTTGGCCGGCGCAGCGGCGGAACCGGCCGTGTCGGGTTTGCCGCAGGCCGCCAGCGCGCAGGCGGCGACGGCCGTGAGGATGAAACGCAGCTTCATCACGATGCTCAGGGCTGGATGAAGGCGAGCACGCCGTAGCCGCCACTGGCCTTGCGCACCGTGTGCACGATGACCTGCTTGCTGCCGCCGTCGACCGGCAGCTGGTAGAGCTGCCAGCGGAAGACCTCGCCGTCCTCGGCGTAGCCGCTGTCGGAGAACAGCGCCGGCACGTCGGCGGCGGCGACCGTCAGCACGGTGCTGCCCGAGTCCTTCACCGTCAGGCTGCCGTCGCTGGCGAAGGTCGCCACTGCGCTGCCGTTGCCTGCGTGCACGCCCGTGCTGTCCTGCACGCACCCGTAGGACTGGAAGCCGACGCTGCGCGCCACGTTCGCCGCCTGGGTGCTGCCGAAGACGTCGGTCGCGACGCGGCCCGAGGACAAGACCGCCAGGTGTTTGACCGCGTCGCTGTTGCTCTGGCAGGTGATGAACAGCTTCTGGTTCAGCTTGATGCCGCCGGCGACCGAGGTTGCGGATGGGTCGAAGTAGGAGATCGCGTCCGCCCAGGCATCGGTGGTCACGGCCTGGAACTGGGCGCTGTCGGCCTGCGCCGTCGACGCCGCCACCGCGATGCACTGCTCGGCGGCGCTGGCGCTGCCGTAGACCTCGGTCGCACGCGCCGCCCGGGTGATGCCGTAGGCGCCGGGGAAATAGACGTCGTACGAGGTGGCGCTGCCGCTGCCGCTGCCGCTGCAGATCGTGGCCGCCTGGCCGGCCGTGGGCGGCGTCGCGCTGCCGCCGCTGCCGCTGTCGTCGTCACTGCCGCCGCCGCCGCCGCAGGCACTCAGCGCGCAGGCGGCCGCCAGCATCGTCGCGGCCCATGCCGCCATGGCCAGCGGCCGCTTGTTTCCCTTGCTCATGATCGGTGTTCCTTCAGGGTCGAGTGGTGAACCCACCTGTCGTGCAGGTGCTCACACGGCCCTAACGAGAACGGCGCCCGCCAAGCGCCATCGGCGGACGCAATATCAGCGTGCCAGCGCCTGTTCGAGCGGCCCGAGCAGCGCCGCGTAGTAGCGCTCGCCGCCTTGCTGCCGCAGCCGCGCCTGCCAGGCCTGCAGGCGGCCGCGGCTGTCGTCGTCGAGCCCGCCGCTGGCGCCCAGGCGCACGCCGGCCTCGATCGCCCAGAGCACGCCGCTGCCGTCGGCCAGCGCGACGGCACGCTGCCAGGCGCGGCGTGCGTCTGCCGCGTGGCCGGCGGCGGCGGCGACGTCGCCTTCGCGCAGCGCCAGCACCGCCGTGCGTGCCGGCTGCGCCGCCAGGCGTTGCTGAGCCAGCGCCTGGCCCTGGGCCAGCAGCGCCTGCGCCTGCTCCTGCCGGCCCTGGTGCAGCGCGCTGGCGATGCACATCTGCACGAAGCGCAGCTGCAGCGTCGGCTGCGGTGCGGCCGGCTGCGCGCCGAGCTGCGTGCAGTCGCGCGCCAGCGCCGCCCAGTCGCCGTCGCGCAGCGCGAACTCCATCGTGTTCGCCTGCGCCGTGAGGCGAAAGGCCGGCAGCGCGGCGTTGGCCGGCAGCGCCGCGATGCGCCCGGCTTCGGCGATCTCGCGCCGGGCTTCGTCGCGTGCGCCGCCGCCCAGCAGCAGCAAGGCCAGGTTGGCGTGGCTGCGCGAGAGGATGACGACGTCCTCGCCCATCACGCGGCGGATGACGCCGATGCCGTGGCGCAGCCAGTCTTCGGCGCGCGCCGGCTCCAGCGCCCAGGCGGCGACCTGGCCGGCCTGGTCCTCGGCGGCCGCGGTCTTCCAGTCGTCGGCACCCCATTGGCGGCGGTTGGCCTCGACGCCGGCCTGGGCGGCGCCGAAGGCGGCGTCGAGTTCGCCGCGGTTCAGGTGCGCGACCAGCAACTGCTCGTAGACCGTGCCCAGCGCGTTGCGGCCGGGCAGCGGCGTCAGCAGCTCGGCGGCGCGCTGCAGGTCGGCCAGGTCGGCGTCGCTGGGCGTGTGCAGGCGGGCGCCGAAACCGCCGCGCGCCATCAGCGCGCGCGCCAGGCGCAGCGGGTCCTTCACGCCGTGCGCCTCGTAGGCCGCCAGCGCCTGCTGCGCCTCGGCCAGGCCGTCGGCATAGCGGCCGCTGGCTTCGCGCAGGTCGCGTTCGCCCATCAGCGCGTCGGCCCAGGCCACGCTGCCGCGCCCCTGCACCTGTTCGGCCTGGCGCACCCGTTCGTCGGCCAGCTGCTGCGACAGCGGCGCCAGCCCGAGCTGCTGGGTCAGCGTGCCGAGGTCGGCCAGCAGCCGGTCGCGCGCTTCGGGCTGGCCCTGCAGGCTGTGCAGCACCTGCTGCGCGCCGCGTTCGATGACCAGGCGCAGCGGCATCTCGCGCTCGCGCGTGTCCGGCAGCGGCTTGTGCTCGGGGTTGAAGAGGTCGACGACGAAGCCGTACATCGCCTCGGCGCGCCGGGCTTCGGCCCGCGCCTGCTGCGCCGACTGCAGCGCCCACGCGGTCGTGCCGATCAGCGCGAAGACGGCGAGCGCGCTGGCGCTGACGGCCCAGCGGTGGCGGCCGACGAAACGCCGGGCACGTTCGCGCCAGGGCTGCGGCCGCGCCAGCAGCGGTTCGCCGGCCAGATGGCGCCGCAGGTCGGCGGCCATCGCGTCGATGCCGGAGTAGCGCGCCGCGACCGGCTTGCGCAGCGCCTTGCCGATCCAGGTGTCGAGGTCGCCGCGCAGCGCACGCGCCAGCGCCCGGTCGGCGACGACGGCCGACGGTGCCGGCGGCTCGCATTCCAGCACCGCGTGTTCGAGCGCGTGCCGGTTCCCGGGCTGCCAGGCGGCATAGGGGCTGCGGTCGGTGACGAGGCGGTAGGCGAGCACGCCCAGCGCATAGACGTCCGCGGCGACGCCCGGCTCCTCGCCGCGCACCTGCTCGGGCGCCGCGTACTCGGGTGTCATCGGGCGCTGGCCGTGCTGGGTCAGCCCGGGTTCGCTGCCGCCGTCGAGCAGGCGGGCGATGCCGAAGTCCAGCAGCCGCACCTGGCCGTCGGCCTGCACCAGCACGTTGGCGGGTTTGATGTCGCGGTGGATGACGAGCCGGCCGTGGGCGTACTGCAGCGCGTCGCAGATCTGCAGCAGCAGGCCCAGGCGTTCGGCCAGCGGGCTGCGCCGCGCGTCGCACCAGGCGAGCAGGTCCTGGCCTTCGACGTATTCCAGCGCCAGCCAGGGCAGGCCCTGGGCGCTGGTGCCGGCGTCGTACAGCCGCGCGATGCCCGGGTGCGCCAGGCGCGCGAGGATGTCGCGCTCGCGCCGCAGCCGGCCGGCCCAGGCGGCGGACGGCCCGTGCGGCAGCTTCAGCGCCACCTCGCGCTGCAGCTCGCCTTCGGTCGAATGCGCGCGCCAGACGCTGGCCATGCCGCCGCGGCCGAGTTCGGCGACCAGCGTCCAGGGGCCGACGATTTCGCCGGCGGCGTGCTGTGCCTGCGCCGGCGCTTCGTCGCCGGCACCGGA
>NZ_NRRU01000006.1 GCF_016583785.1 Rubrivivax gelatinosus
GGATCGCGCTCGACCGGCGCCGCCGCGCGCGGCGCGGCAGGCACCGAGGCGGCGAACTCGGCCTCCGGCGGCGGTTCGTCGTCCATCCACGGCGGCGGGCCGTCGTCCCAGGGAGCCGGGGCGGGCGTCGCAGGGGCAGGCGTCGCCGGCGCGGGTTCGGCGGCCGGTGCGGCAGCAGGCGTCGGCCGTGCAGCCGGACGTTCGGCAACCGGGGCCGATGGCGGGCGGACGGCAGGCTGGGGCGGCCGGGCTGCTTTCGGCGTTTCCACCGGCGCCGGGCGCGGCGCGGCGGCGGCGGACGCTGCCGGGGCAGCAACCGGCACCGCCTTCGGCGTCACCGGCAAGCTCATCGCCGGCGGCGAAGGCGCCCGCAGCGGAGCCGAACGCGGCGCCTCGCGCGCCGGGCCACCACGCGGCCCGCCTTCGGGCGGGAAGGCCAGCAGGCGCAGCAGCACCATCGTCAGCGCGCCGTACTCGTCGCTCATCAGCGAGAGCTCGGCGCGGCCCTGCAGCACGATGCTGTAGAGCAGCTGGGTCTCGTCGGCCGGCAGCACGCCGGCGATCGTGCGCGCGTCCTCGGTGTCCGGGTCCTGGGTGTCGAGCGCCCCCGGCACCGCCTGCTCGACGGCCATCTGCTGCAGCAGCATCGCCATCTCCTCGAGCGTGGCGCTCGCCGACAGGCCCGCCGCACGCAGCGCGTCGACGCTGGCCAGCACCGAGGCGCCGTCGCGCTGCGCCAGCGCCTCGATCAGGCGGCGTGCATGGCCGCGGTCGACGGTGCCCAGCATGCCGCGCACCACGGCTTCGTCGACGCGGCCGCCGCCGTAGGCGATGGCCTGGTCGGTGAGCGAGAGCGCGTCGCGCATCGAGCCGCGCGCGGCGCGCGACAACAGCCGCAGCGAGGGCTCGTCGTGCGCCACGTGTTCGGCCGCGAGCACGTGCTGCAGGTGTTCGTACACCGTCTGCGGCGCCATCGGCCGCAGGTTGAACTGCAGGCAGCGCGACAGCACCGTCGGCAGCATCTTGTCGGGGTCGGTCGTCGCGAGCACGAACTTCAGGTACTCGGGCGGCTCCTCCAGCGTCTTCAGCAGCGCGTTGAAGGCGTCCTTGGTGAGCTGGTGCGCCTCGTCGATCATGAAGACCTTGAAGCGGCCGATGCCGGGCTTGTAGGCGGCGCGCTCGATCAGGTCGCGGATCTCGTCGATGCTGCGGTTGCTGGCGGCGTCGAGCTCGATGTAGTCGATGTAGCGGTCGCCGTCGATCTCGGTGCAGGCGCTGCAGACGCCGCAGGGATGCGCGGTGATGCCGCCCTGGCCGTCGGGCCCGGTGCAGTTCAGGCTCTTGGCGAGGATGCGCGAGACCGTGGTCTTGCCGATGCCGCGTGTGCCGGTGAACAGGTAGGCGTGGTGCAGGCGCTGCTGCTCGAGCGCGTTGCTCAGCGCGCGCACGACGTGCTCCTGGCCGACCATCTGGTCGAAGCTGCGGGGGCGGTACTTGCGCGCGAGGACGACGTAGCTCATGTGCGGGGCATTCTACGGGCGGGGGGCGATAATCCCGGCCCATGCAAGCACCCGCCTCCACCCCGCTGAGCTATGAACAGTCGGGCGTCGTCTACGACCTCATCGACCCCCTGAAGGTGGCCGCGCAGCGCGCCGCCGCCGCCACCGCCGGGCATCTGGCCGGACATGGCTTCACCGAAGTGAAGGCCTCGCGCGGGGAATCCGCCTACGTCGTCGACGTCGGCCCGTTCTACCTCGCCAGCATCGTCGAATGCCTGGGCAGCAAGGCCCTCGTCGCCGACGAGATGCAGCGCCTGACCGGGCGCAGCTTCTACGCCTCGATCGCCCAGGACACGATCGCGATGGCGGTCAACGACCTGATCACCGTCGGCGCCACGCCGCTGGTGGTGCAGGCCTACTGGGCCGCCGGTGGCAGCGACTGGTTCGCCGACGCCGAACGCGCCCAGGCCCTGGTGGCGGGCTGGAAGGCGGCCTGCGACACCTGCCGCGTCGCCTGGGGCGGCGGCGAGACGCCGGCGCTGGCCGGCATCGTCGAGAGCGGCCGCATCGACCTCGCAGCGTCGTGCACCGGCATCGTCAGCCCGAAGACGCGGCTGTCGCTGGGCGACGAACTGGAGCCGGGCAACGCCATCGTGCTGCTGGCTTCCAGCGGCATCCACGCCAACGGCCTGAGCCTGGCGCGCAAGCTGGTCGAGCGCCTGCCGCAGGGCTACCTCACCGAGGTCGAACCGGGCCTGACTTACGGCGAGGCGCTGCTGGCGCCGACGACGCTGTATTCGCCGGTGACCGAAGCGCTGGCCGCCGCCGGCGTGCGCGTGCGCTACGCCGCCAACATCACCGGCCACGGCTGGCGCAAGCTGCTGCGCCACCCGGGCACCTTCACCTACCGCATCGTCGCGGTGCCACCGGTGACGCCGGTGCTGGGCTTCATCCAGCAGCACGCCGGCCAGGACGACGCCGAGGCCTACGGCACGCTGAACATGGGCGCGGGTTTCGCGCTCTACGTCGCCGCCGAGGACGCCGAGCGCACCGTCGAGATCGCCCGCGCCCAGGGCGTCGAGGCCCTCGTCGCCGGCCGCGTCGAAGCCGGCCCCAAGCGCCTGATCGTCGAGCCGCTGGGCATCGAATGGGGCGACGACGCGCTGCAGCTGCGCTGAGCGCCCCGGCCGGCGCCGGGGACACCCGGCGCTGCGGCTAGAATCGTCGGCGACGGGCCTCCCCGCATGGGAGCGCGCCCAACCGGGTCAGGTGGGGAACCAAGCAGCCCTAAGCGTTGCAACCAGTGCCGGGGGTAAGGCTCGTCACCCTCCCGTCTTCATCTCTTGCTCCTGCACGCGCCGCCCGGCGCCTTCGTGCTGCGTCGGCGGAGACTCGAACCCTTTCTGATCCCGCGCAAACGGCCAACGGCGTTGCGTTGCAAATCGCCCATGGCGCATTGACGCTGGCTGTTTCGCTATGTAGCTTTGCTCTCCTGCTCGGCATTCCTAGACCGCGCAGATAGCAAAACCACAGGGAAACAATGAAGAAGATCGCAATGATCGCCGCCGCCGTTCTGGCCTGCGGCGCCGCGCAAGCCCAAACGAATGCGTCGCCCATTTACGGCGAAATCGGCTACTCGCTGCTGACTGCCGACGTCGCCGGCACGGACTTCGACCTCGGCGCCGTTCGCGCCATCCTCGGCTACGACGTGCATCCGAACGTCGCCATCGAAGCGATGTTCGCCGTTGGCACCAGCGACGACTCGCTGAGCTCGGGCGGCGACACGTTCAAGATCAAGCTGCAGCACAGCTATGGCCTGTACCTCAAGCCGAAGGTCGAAGTCGCCGACGGCCTGGAGCTGTTCGGGCGTATCGGCTATGTGGAGAGCAAGCTGAAGGCGACGCTGGTCGGCTACGGCAGCGCCACCAACAGCGACAACGACGTCTCGTTCGGCGTCGGCGCCAAGTACGCCTTCTCGAAGAGCATGTACGGCGTCATCGATTACATGCGCTATTACAACAAGGACGACATCAAGGTCGACGGCTTCACGCTGGGCTTCGGCTACAGGTTCTGAAGCATCGCCACGTCCCCGACGTGAAAAGGCCCGCCCTGGCGGGCCTTTTTGTTTCCAGCGCCGCAAGGCGTCTCGGTCGGGCACCGGCGCAATAATCCGCGGCATCACCCTTGCCTCCTGATGCACGACGCAACCCACCGATGATTCGCATCGCCATTTGCGACGACTTGCCGGATGAACTCCAGAGACTCGCCTCGCTGACCGCCCAGTACCTGAGCAAGCAAGGGGTCGACGCCGAGGTCACGGCATTCGCCGACGCCGATGCGCTGCTCGGCGCGACCCGGACGAGGAACTTCCACCTCTACCTGCTGGACATCGTCATGCCGATGATCAGCGGCCTGGAACTCGGCCAGGAGATCCGCCGCGTCGACCGCGAGGCGCAGATCGTCTACACGACGAGCGAACCGCAGTTCGCGCTGCGCGCCTATGCCGTGAACCCGCTGGGCTATCTCGTCAAACCGATAGCCGAGGCGCAGTTCTTCGAAACCCTGGCACTGGCCGTCGCCAAGGCCGACGTCGACGACGACAGGACCTTCGCGGTCAAGACCGCCGACGGCCTGCGCGTGCTCCGGCTGGCCGACATCGCCTGCTGCGAGTACCACAACCATGCCGCCGTCTTCGGCCTCAAGGGCGGCGAGAAGGTGGCGAGCCGGAGCTTCCGCGAGAGTTTTTCCGAGTACTGCGCGCCGGCCTTCAACGACCGCCGCTTCGTGCAGTGCCACGCCGCCTTCGTCGTCAACATACGGCACGTCGAGCGTTTCTCGAAGGACAGCTTCACGCTGCCCGGCGGCAAGCTCGTGCCGATCGCCGAGAAACGCTACCCGGCGGTGCGCGACGCCTACCTGGACTATCTGGCGGGCCGCCCGTGAGCGAGCATTTCCCCGACCTGCTGCGGGCACTCGTCACCGACCTGATGCTGATACTGCTGCTGTGCACGATGGCGATGCCGAAGTATCGCGCCAAGATAATCTATGTCGCAGCGACCGCGGTGATCCTCGTCGCCAACCTCGGCGCGAACTACTATTTCTATCGTGCCGGCGACTACACCGCGGTCTTCTACGTCGACCTGGCGATGCTGCTCGTGATCGGCATCGCGCTGAAACCGCTGTTCGCCGACGGCATCATGCAGTGGTGTTTCAGCTACATCACGATGATCAACATCTATGCCGCCATCGTCTTCCTCAGTTATTACTTCCGGGCAGCATTTCCCGATCCGGCATACGGCAACACCTTTCTCCGCCTGATTCTTTTCGCGGCGGTCATCCTGGCATTCCGCCGCTGGGTTTCGAAGCTGTACCGCCAGGTCCTGGACTACTGGCACATCTACATCCTGCCGGCGTCCGCGCTGCTGCTGTGTTTCCTCGGGCACTTCTTCGGCGGTGACATCCAGCAGATGCTGACGGCCAACGACTCGCCGCTGCTCTATCTGACGCTGCTCGGCCTGTCGATCTACGTCGCCATCGTCCACTCGTTGCAGACGCTCACCCGGCAGTATCGGCTGCGCGAGCAGAACCTCGCCGTCGAGGCCCAGCGCGAGTACCTGCAACTCGCGACGACGGGGATGGCGGCGCGGCTGCAGCTGATGGAAGCGGCGTCGACGCAGAACAGCCGCGCGGCCCACGACCGCCGGCACTTCAACCGCGTCCTGTCGGGGCTGCTGGAACGCGGGCAGACCGCCGAGGCGGAGGCCCTGCTGCAGCGCGACGACCGGGCCGGCCCCGAGCTCGCCCAGGTGTTCTGCGAGAACCCGGTGGTGAATGCCGCGGTGGCGCACTACGCCGGCCTCGCCGAGCAGGCAGGCATCCGCACGCGGATCGAACTGGACATCCCGGCCGAACTGAAGGTCGACGCGCTGGAACTGTCCATGGTGGTAGCCAACCTGCTGGAGAACGCCGTGCACGCCTGCACGCGCCTGTCCCGGGAGAGCCAGCCCGCCATCCGCTTCATCTGCCGCAACGCCGGGCGGCTGCTGCTGGAGATGGAGAACAGCTGCGGCGCCGACGCGAAGCTCGACGCGGTCGGCCAGCCGGCCGCGCGCGCCCAGGGCCGCGGCATCGGCAGCAGGAGCGTCGCAGCGTTCGCCCGGAAGTACGACGCGGAATTGCTGTACCGGATCGAAGCCGGCTCCTTCCGGGTGCGCCTGCTGGTCTAGCGGGCGCACCCGGGATTTGCCCCAGCGCAAATCGCGCAGACCTCCGGCAAAGATAGCCGTAGAACCCGAGAAATATTACCGGAGAGACACTCCCAGGGCCTGCCGAGGCGGCTTGCGAAATACCGCCAGCGATTCTCACCGGCGCCTCCCGCGAAACGCTTTCACGTGCAAAAGTGCGCCGCTTGAGTGCAACAAAGAAATCGTTGAAACCGAGCGCTACGATTTGGACCAGAAATTTACAAGACAACATCCGGTTGTCGGAGGTCCAAAATGTCTGTCTCGCGCAGAAACTTCATCAAGACGCTGGGCGCTGGTGCCGGCACGTGTATTACGACGCTGAACCTTGCCGGCTGCTGGGACAGCGGCTCGGACCCGACGTCCGACGCCGCGCCGCTGTGGGCCGCCGGCGCCACCCGCAACAAGATCGTCGTCATCAGCGACCTGCACCTCGGCATCGAAGACCGTTATACCGAGAACCTGAACAACCGGCCGCTGCTGATCAAGTTCCTGCAAAGCCTGCAGAACACCACCGACGTGCGCGAACTGGTGATCGCGGGCGATTTCCTGGACGAGTGGTTCCTGCCCGTCGATTACCCCGCCCACAGCGACCAGACCCGGTTCTACAAGGACGTGATCGCGAACAACCAGAGCGTGATCCGGGAGCTGAACTACGTGATCGCCAGCGGCATCAAGCTGGTCTACGTGCCGGGCAACCACGACCTGACGCTGGAAGCGAAGGTGCTGCAGGACGCGATTCCCCTGCTCGTCCAGGTGCGCGATGTCAAAGGGCTGGGCGCCTACTACACCGGCGACCGCAACGAGATCGTCATCGAGCACGGCCACCGCTACGACTTGTTCTCGGCGCCGGACACGGTGTCGAACGCCGCGCTGTGCGGCAACGACGACACGATCCTGCCCGCCGGCTACTTCTACGCGCGTTATGCCGCGACCTGGGTGCTCGAAGGCCGCCCGAGCGTGCCCAAGAACCTGCCGACGGTCACGACCATCCCCGACCCGTCCGACGTCGACCAGTACGGCGCCTACCTCTATCACTCGGTGCTGAGGGGCATCTCGATGCGGATGACGCCCTACGAGAGCGTGGACGCGAAGATCTTCGACATGCGCATCTGCGGGTTCAACGACCGCTACAGCTACCTGGATTTCTATCCGGCGCAGCAGGCGGACGGGACCATCACCGCGCCAATGCTCTTCCGCAACATCCAGCGCACCTGGGCCGAGCGCCAGGCGCTCAATCAGGTCAAGGTTCCGACCAGCTTCATCACGGCGATCGCCGGTGCCAGCGACTTCGAGGTCTTCTTCACCCAGGCCAAAGCGCAGTACCTGGAGAACCCCGCCGAGAACGTCGACGTGGTCGTCTTCGGCCACACCCACGTGCCGTCCTATCGGGCGCTGGCCAACGGCAAGGTCTACCTCAACTCCGGCACCTGGATCGACGACAACGTCGACTATCCGGACGCCGAGCGCACCTTTGCCGTCGTCACCACCGGCGCCAGCGCCAAGACCGCCGTCTTCAGCTTCGTGGCGGAAGGCACGGTGACCGACATCAGCGACAGCCTCGGTCGCGACGCCTAGCCGAAGGCCGCCAGGCGCGGTGCCGCAGCCGCGGGCCGCGCCGGCCGCTTCAGCCGCGCTGGCGGAACGCCATCACCGCCTGGTTGCGCAGCGTGCGCAGCAGCGACAGCTCCTTCTCGCCCAGCGCCGGGTTGCCGGCCAGCTGCTTGTCGGCGTAGATCAGCGCGAAGGTCGAGTTCTTGAGCGTCATCGGCAGCAGCAGGAACGACGGCGCGGCCACCTGCTCACGGTACCAGGCCGGCAGCCGCGCCGCGATGTTGGGCGCGGCGGCGTCGGCGATCAGCGTGTCCATGCCCTTGGCGCAGACGGCGGCGAACAGGTCGGGCGTCGCGCCGGGCCGCAGCGGCACACGGAAGGCGCGACTCACGGCCTCGACACCCTCGCCCAGGCCGAAGCGCCCGGTCAGCATCTCGGTCTTGGGGTCGCGCAGGCAGAAAACGACGCGGCGGAACTCGAGCGCACGGTACATGGTCTCGAGCACCATGCGCAGCACCTCGTTCAGGCGGAAGTCGTCGGCGACCATCGTGTTCGTGATGTCCTGGATGCCGGCGGCCAGCATGTCGGCCATCGCCCGCGGTTCGGCGGCGATGCGGCCGTTGGTGTCGACGGCGAGCGCGACGGTCTGGGCCTCCAGCTGCAGACCGCCCAGCGTGTCGGCCGCCGGCGCCTGCGCCTGCGCCTGGAGCAGGCGGCGCACGCGGGCGCCGCGTGCGGTCTGCAGGCCCATCGCCGGCACCAGCTCGGCCAGGCGCCCACGCGCCGTCTCGGCGGCCTTGACGATGTCGCGCGGCGCCACCGCCAGCGCCGCGGCGTAGCGGGCGCCGAGTTCGGCCAGGCGTTCGGCCAGCGCCTCGGGCTCGAGGAACAGCATCGCGTCGGCCATCTCGTTGCTCAAGCGCCCGAGCCAGCGCTGGCGTTCGACGCCGCGCTCGACGCTGCGCGCCGGGGCCTCGCCGACCGGCGCTCGCATCGTGCGCAGCAGCGTCTCGGGCAGGCCCCAGGAGCGCGCGATGCCGACACCGAGCTCCTCGAAGCCGATGCCCAGCACCCGCACCGACGCCGCCTCGTGCGCCGACGGCGACGCGTCGGGGCCGGCGAGCAGCGCCCGGATCTGCTCGGCCTCTTCGGGAAAGTAGTACTCGGTCAGCAGCCGGCCGAGGTTCTGGAACATCGAGCCGAGGAAGGTCTCCTCGCCCTCGCGTGCATTCGACGTCAGTTCGTCGGCCAGCGTGCCCGCCATCAGCGCGCGCAGGAACTCCTCCTTGAGCTGGCCGGCGTGCGCCTTGTCGCGCATGTGCTCGAGCAGCACCAGCGACATCGCCAGGTCGCGAACGGTGGCAAAGCCAACCAGCGCGACCGCACGCGACACCGTGTTGACGCTGCCGCCGGCGGCGCTGAAGTGCGCGGTGTTGACGACACGCAGCAGCTTGTTGGTGAGCGCGACGTCCTTCAGGATCTCCGAGGACAGCCGCGCCAGGCTCTCGGTCTCGGAGGCGGCGACCCGCTGGATGCGCACGACCGACTCCGACAGCGTCGGGAAGTCGCCCTTGTGGCGCATGCGCCGCAGCAGGAAGTCGAGCGTGCCGTGGCCGGCGGCCGCGGCGGGTTCGGCCTCGACCTCGGGGTCGAGCCAGCGCGTCAGCGCGGCGTGCAGTTCGGGCGCGCCCGCCGGGCGCAGCGCGGCGTCGCGTTCGAGCGCGCGCCGCACGATGCCGCGCAGCGTGTCCTCGACCGCCGCCGCCTCGGGGATGTCCAGGTCCTCGCGCTGCACGCGCTCGATCGCGCGGCGCGGGTCGCGCTCGGGCAGCAGCCGGGTGCCGCCCAGCATCTCGCCGAGCACGATGCCGGCGGAGAACACGTCCATCGCCGGCGTCGGCCGTTCGCCGCGCGCGGCCTCGGGCGACAGATAACCGGGCGTGCCGACGATGACGCCGCCGGCGTTGCCGGCATCGACGCGCGCGGCGATGCCGAAGTCCATCACGCGCGCTCGGCCGTCCTCGCCGAGCAGCACGTTCGAGGGCTTGAGGTCGCGGTGCACGATGCCCTGGGCGTGCGCGGCCGCGAGAGCGTCGAGGATGCCCAGCATCAGCGTCACCGCCTCGCGCGCCGGCAGCGCGCCGCGGGTGCGCAGGGTCTCGGCCAGCGTGCGGCCGGGCACGTACTCGAAGACGAAATACGGCTGCTGCCCATGGCGGTCGGCCTCGAACACCGGCACGACGTTGGGGTGCGTCAGGCGGCTGACGGCACGCGCCTCGTCCAGCCAGGCGTCGATGGCGGCGCCGTCGGTGCCGTCGTTGAGCAGCTTGAGCGCGACCTCACGGTCCAGCCGCGGGTCGTGCGCCAGCCAGACGCTGGCCTGGGCGCCGCGGCCGAGCTCGCGCCGCAGTTCGAAGCGGCCGACGTGGCCGCCGGGGGCGAGTTTCACGAAGCGGCTCCGGCGGTATTGCGGCTGGCGTCACCACGCGGCGCGGCCGCACGCCCGGCCGGGCGCTGCGACTCGTCGATGGCCTCCTGCAGCGACTTGGCCGAGAGCCCGAGCGCACGCCCGTAGCGCTGGGCGACGCGCTGCAGCACCGGCAGCGGCAGCGGGGCGCCGGCGTCGAGCAGGTCGACGACCTCGTTGCCGGCGCTGGCCACCTGGCGCAGCAGTTCGTTGTCGCCGTCGGCATGGCGCACCGGGGTTTCCAGCGGCACGCGCCGGATCATGTGCAACACCGTGTCGTCCAGCCCCCAGTGGCGTGCGACCGCGTGGCCCAGCGACTCGACGTCGATGCCGAGCACCGCGAACGACGCCGCCTGCTCGTTCATGCCCGGGTCGTCGCGCTCGGCGCCAGGGGCGGGCTGCATCAGGCGGCGGACCTGCTGCGCCTCCTCGGGAAAGTGGTAGTGCAGCACCAGGCGGCCCAGGTTCTGCAGCATCGCGATCAGCATCACGACCTCGGCGTCGTAACCCGCTGGCCGCAACGCCGCGGCGACGCGGCCGGCGCGTTTGACGCGCGCGATGAGCTGCAGCAGGTCGGTCGCGGCGTCGTCCGCCAGCGGACCGGGCCAGGGGCGCAGCGCGGTCGCGGCACGGCGTACGCCGTCGATGCCCAGCATCGCGATCGCCCGGCGCAGCGTCAGCACCGGCCCGCTGCCCGAGACCTGCACGCCGCGCACATGAGCGGTGTTGACGGCGCGCAGCAGCTCGAACGCGAGCGCCAGATCCTGCAGCGCGACCTCGGCGATCTCGTTGGTGCGCTGGCGCTCCATCGCGCCCAGCCGGTTCAGACGGCCGGCCGCGCCGGGCTGGGCCGGCAGCACGCCGGCCGCACGCAGGCGGTCGGACAGCAGCGCGAGCGCGCCGCCGCCGCCGGACTCGGCCTCGATCCAGCCTTCGAGTGCACGCGACAGCGTGCGCGCGGTGCGGTAGCGCTGGCGCTCCTGGCGGTCGGTGGCGCGGTTGACGATCGCGCGCAGCGGCTCCGGAATCAGGTTGGCCGTCGACCAGGGCAGGCGCACGAAATCGCGGCCCAGCGGCGGCAGGCGCTCGATGACGCGGCCGGTGTCGGCCTCGTCCAGCGCCGCCTGGCCCGACAGCGCCTGGTGCAGCAGCAGGCCGGCGGCGAGCACGTCGCGCTGCGCGGCGGCGCGCTGCGTGGCGAGCGTCGGCGCCTCGGCATCGAACGCGGACGCGACCTCCAGCCCGGCCAGGCGCACGCGGCCGTGGTCGTCGACGAGCGCCACGAAGCCCTGCGGGTCCTGGTGCGCGACCCCGGACTGGTGCGCGAACGCCAGGCCGCAGAGCAACTGCACCAAGACCGAGGCGCACTCGGAAGGCGGCAGCCCCTGGCTGCCCAGGCGTTCGGAGAGCGGCGCCGAGTCGGCGAGTTCGTAGGCGACGTAGGGCCAGCCGTCCTGCACGCCGATGTCGACCGCGACCGCGAGGTTGGGATGCTGCAGACGCGACGCACGCTGCACCGTCTCGGTCCAGCGTTCGAGCGCGAGCAGGCCGGCCGGCTGCGTGCGCGGCAGCACCAGCAGCAGGTCGCGCCCTTCGCGCGGCGCGACGAGCCAGGCCATCGAGCGTTCGCTCTTGCCGGCCAGCCGCAGCAATTGATAGGTGCCGAAGTAGCGCACCGCGCCAGCGCGCGGCAACGCCTCCGTGACCGGGACGGGGTTGGTCATGTGGCCGATTGGAACCTGAGGAAGGGTGTGACGAAATCCGGATCTGCCGCTGGAATCGGGCACAGTTCCCATTCGCGACAGCCGGCCTGTCGGCTATCGCGGCCATAGCCCGGCCCCGGGGCGGCAAAACAGGTGTTTGTGCCAGAATCCGGCGCCCGCCCACGCACATTTCGGTCCAGTGCCACGCCTGCGTCCGCTCGCGTGGCCCCGCGCGGCGCCCGGAGATCCCCCATGAGCAGCGAACTGATCAAGCACGTCACCGACGCGTCGTTTCCCAGCGACGTTCTCGAATCCGACAAGCCCGTCCTCGTCGATTACTGGGCCGAATGGTGCGGCCCTTGCAAGATGATCGCCCCGATTCTGGACGAACTCGCGCCGGCCTATGACGGACGGCTTCAGATCGCGAAGATGAACGTCGACGAAAACCGCGAAGTGCCGGCCAAGTTCGGCATCCGCGGCATCCCGACGCTGATGATTTTCAAGGGTGGCGCGCTCGCGGCGACCAAGGTCGGCGCTCTTTCCAAGGCGCAACTGTCGGCCTTCATCGACAGCCATCTATAATGCGGCCGATCGGCGCCTGAGCCACACGCTCGAAGGCGCCGACGGCACGCCCCCCGCCCCGCTGCTGGTCGGAAGGCCGGCCAGGGGGCCGGCCTTCCGACCAGCAGCGGCACGCGGGCCAGGCTCCCCCCCTTCAGCCTCTCGACGCCTCGGCGCCCTGCCCCGTATCCGGGCACGCGCCACGCGTGACCAGGGTCTCGACCCATGCATCTGTCCGAACTGAAAGCGCAGCACGTCTCCGAGCTCATCAAGATGGGCGAGGCGCTGGAAATCGAGAACGTCAGCCGCCTGCGCAAGCAGGAACTGATGTTCGCGATCATGAAAAAGCGCGCCAAGGCCGGTGAACAGGTCTTCGGCGACGGCGTGCTCGAAGTCCTGCCCGACGGCTTCGGCTTCCTGCGTTCGATCGAAGCCAGCTACATGGCCTCGACCGACGACATCTACCTGTCGCCGAGCCAGATCCGCCGCTTCAACCTGCACACCGGCGACATGGTCGAAGGCGAAGTGCGGGTGCCCAAAGACGGCGAGCGCTACTTCGCCCTCGTGAAGGTCGACCGTGTCAACGGCGTGACCCCGGAGGAGAGCAAGCACAAGATCATGTTCGAGAACTTGACGCCGCTCTTCCCGAAAGAGCAGTTCAAGCTCGAGCGTGACGGCCTCAAGGCCGAAGAGAACATCACCGGCCGCATCGTCGACCTGATCGCCCCGATCGGCAAAGGCCAGCGCGCGCTGCTCGTCGCCCAGCCGAAGACCGGCAAGACGGTGATGATGCAGCACCTGGCGCACGCGATGGTCGCCAACCATCCCGAGGTCCACCTGATCGTGCTGCTCGTCGACGAGCGGCCCGAAGAAGTGACCGAGATGCTGCGCACCGTGCGCGGCGAGGTCATCAGCTCGACCTTCGACGAACCCGCCGCGCGCCACGTGCAGGTCGCCGAGATGGTGATCGAGCGCGCCAAGCGCCTGGTGGAGCTGAAGAAGGACGTCGTGATCCTGCTGGACTCGATCACGCGCCTGGCCCGCGCCTACAACAACGTCCTGCCCTCGTCGGGCAAGGTGCTGACCGGCGGTGTCGACGCCAACGCGCTGCAGCGCCCGAAGCGCTTCTTCGGCGCCGCGCGCAACGTCGAGGAAGGCGGCTCGCTGACGATCATCGGCACCGCGCTGATCGACACCGGCAGCCGCATGGACGAGGTGATCTACGAAGAGTTCAAGGGCACCGGCAACTGCGAGATCCACCTGGATCGCCGCATGGCCGAAAAGCGTGTCTACCCGTCGATCCTGATCAACAAGTCGGGCACCCGCCGCGAAGAGCTGCTGCTGAAGCCGGAGATCCTGCAAAAGACCTGGATCCTGCGCAAGCTGCTCTATCCGATGGACGAGATCGAGGCAATGGAGTTCATCCTCGACAAGATGAAGGCGACGAAGAACAACCTCGACTTCTTCGACATGATGCGGCGCGGCGGCTGAAGCCCCGTCCATCACGCCTTGCGCGCTTCGTGCGCGCACCCGGGGCCCTGCGGGGCCCCGTTTCACGCTAGAATCAACGGTTTTTCCGCCACCGGGCAAGTGCGCTGGACGTTTTTCCGGCGTGGCTGCCACAGCTGCACCCAAGAGGCACCATGAAAGAAGGCATTCACCCGAACTACCGCGAGGTCTGCTTCCAGGACCTGTCCAACGGCTTCAAGTTCGTCACGCGCTCGTGCGTGCAGACGAAAGAGATGATCAAGCTGGACGACGGCCGTGAGCTGCCGCTGGTGAAGCTCGAAACGACGAGCGAGACCCATCCGTTCTACACCGGCACGCAAAAGAGCGTGGACAGCCTGGGCGGTCGCGTCGAGAAGTTCCGCAACAAGTTCGCCCGGGTCGGCCTCAAGAAGTGAGGCTCGGGCCCGCCGGGGTCGGTACGCCGGCCCCCGCTGGACAAGGCAGCCTCGGCTGCCTTTTCTTTTTTCCGCCTTCACGTTTTTAAGCGCGAACCGGTGAGCAGTCCCAACCCCGCCCTCGTCACGCAGCGTGGAGCCCGGCCTCTGCCGCGGCTGGCGCTGTTGATCTTCTGCGCCGCCTACGTGCTGCCCGGCGTGTTCCACCGCGACCCGTGGCGCAACGCGGACCTGGTGGCCTACGGGCTGATGGCGTCGATGGCCGAAGGCCGCACGCCCTGGCTCGCGCCGGCGCTCGGCGGCGTGCCGGCGGACGCCGCGCTGCTGCCGCACTGGCTGGGCGCGCTCGCGATCCAGTGGCTGGGGCCGCTGTTCGGCGACGGCGCCTTCGCCGCGCGCATTCCGTTCGCGCTGCTGCTGGGGCTGACGCTGGCGCTGGTCTGGTACACCACCTACTACCTCGCCCGCACGCAGGCAGCGCAGCCGGTGGCCTTCGCCTTCGGCGGCGAGGCCGACCCGGTGGACTACGCCCGCGCGATCGCCGACGGCGCGCTGCTGGCGCTGATCGCGACGCTGGGCCTGCTGCAGCTCGGCCACGAGACCACGCCCGAGCTCGGCCAGCTGGTCGGCGTGGGCCTGTTCATGCTGGCACTGGCGATCGCACCGTTCAGGCGCTGGCAGCCGCGCGTGGCCATCGTCGCAGCGCTGCTGATCCTGGCCGGCAGCGGCGCGCCCGCCACTGCGCTCGGCATCGGCCTGGGCGGCGTGCTCGTTTGTCAGCGTTCGGCCTACGAACGCGTGCGCGCCTTCGTGCCCTGGGTGGCCGCGGCGACGCTGGGCTCGGCAGCGCTGGCCGCCTGGCTGGGTGCCTGGCACTGGCGCGCCTCGTGGCCCGACGCCGAAGACGCGATCACGCTGGCGCGGCAATGGGCCTGGTTCCTGTGGCCGGCCTGGCCGCTGGGCCTGTGGACGCTGTGGCAGTGGCGGCGCCACCTGACGCACCGCCACATCTCGGTGCCGCTGGTGACCGTGGCCGTGGCGATGGCCGGCTGCATCGCGACCAACCTGAACGAACGCCTGCTGATGCTCGCGGTGCCGGGTTTGGCGGTGCTGGCGGCCTTCGCGCTGCCGACGCTCAAACGCGCCAGCTCGGCGGCAATCGACTGGTTCTCGATGTTCTTCTTCAGCATCTGCGCGATCACCATCTGGGTGGTCTACGTCGCGATGCAGACCGGCACGCCGGCCAAGCCGGCGGCCAACGTCGCGCGCCTGGTGCCGGGTTTCGTCGTCCAGTTCGAGCCGCTGGAGCTGGTGTTCGCGGCCGTGGGCACGCTGGCCTGGCTGTGGCTGCTGCGCTGGCGCACCGGCCGCCACCGCGAGGCGCTGTGGAAGAGCATGGTGATCCCGGCCGGCGGCGTCGCGCTGTGCTGGCTGCTGCTGATGACGCTGTGCCGGCCGCCGCTGGACTACGCCCGCAGCTCGCGCCCCGAGGTCGAACGCCTGCGCGCCTATGTCGCGCCGGGCAGCTGCATCGCAGCGCCTTCGGCGCCAGCCGTTGCGGTCGCGGCGCTGGAGGTCTTCGGGCCCTACCGCGTCGACGCCCGCACCGAACTCGCCGCCACCGGCTGCGAGAACCTGCTCTACCGCGTGCGCGGCAGCAAGCCGCCGCCGGCGCCGCCGGGCTGGGTGCATGTCGCGACGCTGCAGCGCATGCAGGACCGCGACCGCGGCGAGCGGCTGGCGCTGTACCGGCGTCAGGCAGCGCCGGCGGGCGCGGTCGACGCCGGGGCGCGCTGACGCAACCGCGCCGCCGGGAAGCCCAGCTTGAAACGCGAGCCTTTGCCGGGCTCGCTGGCGACGTCGATCTCGCCACCGTGGCGCTGCACCACGTGCTTGACGATGGACAGCCCCAGGCCGGTGCCGCCGGTGTCGCGCGAGCGGCTGCTGTCGACGCGGTAGAAACGTTCGGTCAGCCGCGAGAGGTGCTCGCGGGCGATGCCGACTCCGGTGTCGGAGACCTCGATGTCGGCGCCGCCGTCGTCGCGTTGGCGAAAGCGCAGCTCGATGCGCCCGCCTTCGGGCGTGTAGCGCACGGCGTTGCCGACGAGGTTGCCGATCGCACTCAGCAGCTCGGTCTCGCTGCCGGCGATCTCGGCGTCTTCGCCGCCGCTGGCCGTGATCTCGTGCCGGCCCGCCGACAGCGAACGGCCATCGGCCTGGGCACGCAGCAGCAGCGATGCCACCGGCCACCAGCGGTCGGGCGGTGGCCGCGGGCTGCCTTCGAGCTGCGCCAGCGTCAGCAGGTCCGACACCAGCGCCTGCATGCGGTCGGTCTGCTGCTCCATCAGCTTGAGCACACGCTCGCGTTCGACCGGGGTCAGCGGCAGCGAGGCCATGGTCTCGACGAAACCGGCCAGCACCGTCAGCGGCGTGCGGATCTCGTGCGAGACGTTGGCGACGAAGTCGCGCCGCATCGCGTCGGCACGCTCGCGCTCGGTGACGTCGAGCGACAGCACCAGGCGCAGGCCCTCGCCGTACTCGCGCACGATGACCGAGAAGCTGCGCCGGCCCAGCGGGTCGACCAGCGTCAGCGGCTCGTCGAAAGCGCCGGCCTGCAGGAAGGCGACGAAGGCCGGCTGGCGCACGAGGTTGGTGACGCGCTGGCGCCGGTCGCGCACCGGGTCCAGGCCGAAATGGTCGGCTGCCACCGAGTTGCACCACTCGATCTGGCCGCCGGCATCGAGCAGCATGACGCCATTGGGCGAGGCTTCGATCGCCGACAGGAACTGCTCCAGCCGCCCGCGCTCGCGTTCGATCTGGTGTTCGCGCTGGCGAAAACCGCGTTCGACGCGGTAACCGAGCTCGCCCCAGAAGCCGGTGTCGCGCGGCGCGGCGCCGGTCTGCTCGGTGCGCAGCCAGGCCAGCAGCCGCCGGCCACGCCAGCCGTCGACCGCGGCAGCCAGCGCCGCCAGCAGCGCGGCGCCGACGGGCGCGCCGGTCGTTGCATGACCCCAGGCGTGGCCGACCGCGTCGCCGAGCAGCGCGCCCAGGGCCGCGGCCAGCATCGCCCAGACGGCGCGCGACAGCAGTGCAGACATGAAAGAAGGCGGATCAGGCCGCCAGGCTGCCCAGTTGCTGCGTCATGCGGTAGCCGGCACCGCGCACGGTCTCGATCAGGGCCGAGCACTGCACCGGCCCCAGCGCCTCGCGCAGGCGCTTGACGTGCACGTCGACGGTGCGCTCCTCGATGAACACGTGGTCGCCCCAGACGCGGTCGAGCAGCTGGGCGCGGCTGTGCACGCGCTCCGGGTGCGTCATCAGGAAGTGCAGCAGGCGGAACTCGGTCGGCCCCATCTTCACTTCGCGCAGTTCGTCTTCGACGCGGCGCGTGACGCGGCGTGTCGCCGGGTCGAGCTTGAGCCCCGCGACCTCGACCGGGCTGTCCAGCGCCTCGGGCGCCTTGCGCCGCAGCACCGCGCGCATGCGCGCCAGCAGTTCCTTGGTCGAGAACGGCTTGGTGAGGTAGTCGTCGGCGCCGGCGTCGAGGCCGGCGATCTTGTCGGCCTCCTCGTTGCGCGCCGTCAGCATGATGATCGGGATGTCGCGCGTGCGCGCCTCGCCGCGCCAGCGGCGCGCGAGCTGCAGGCCGCTCTGGCCCGGCAGCATCCAGTCGACCAGCACCAGATCGGGCAGCACGCGGTCGACGGCCGCCTGCGCCTGGTCGGCGGTGGCGGCGATCGTGACCTCGTAACCGGCGTGGCGCAGGTTGATCGAGATGAGTTCGGCGATCGCCGATTCGTCTTCGACGACGAGTACGCTGCTCATCGTGCCTCCTGTTGTAGCGTCAGCGCACGACGTTCTCGACCGCCTCGACCGAGGTGTGTCGAACGTCCGTGCCCTTGACGACGTAGATGATGGCCTCGGCCAGGTTCTTCGCGTGGTCGCCGACACGCTCGATGGCCTTGGCGACGAAGATCAGGTCGATGCTCGAGGAGATCGTGCGCGGGTCTTCCATCATGTAGGTGATGAGCTTGCGCAGCAGGCCGTCGAACTCCTGGTCGATCTGGTCGTCCTGCTTGAGCACCTCGAGCGCACGCGCGGTGTCCAGGCGGGCGAAGGCGTCGAGCGCCTTGCGCAGCTGGGCCAGCGCGAGGTTGGCCTCGAAGTCCAGGTCCGTGACCGGCAGCCGCATGCGGCTGGAGACGCCGGTGTTGATCAGGCGCTGCACGGTGCGGGCGATGCGCGCGGCCTCGTCGCCGACACGTTCGAGGTTGCCGATGGTGCGGCTGACCGCGATCAGCAGCCGCAGGTCGCGCGCGGTGGGCTGGCGCCGGGCGATGATGGCCGACAGGTCGCGGTCGATCTCGACCTCGAACTGGTTGACGCGTTCCTCCTGCTGCAGCACCTGCGAGGCGGTCTCGCCGCTGAACTGGGTCAGCGCGTACAGCGCCTGCGCGACCTGGGATTCGACCAGGCCGCCCATCTCCAGCACACGGCTGGAGATGCCGCTCAGCTCGGCGTCGAACTGCGTCGAAAGGTGTTTGTCGGTCATGGGTTCCTTCCTCGACGCTGGAGGTCAGCCG
The DNA here is from genome assembly GCF_016583785.1 of Rubrivivax gelatinosus. Classification (GTDB taxonomy): domain Bacteria; phylum Pseudomonadota; class Gammaproteobacteria; order Burkholderiales; family Burkholderiaceae_C; genus Rubrivivax; species Rubrivivax gelatinosus_B. The sequence goes on from NZ_NRRU01000006.1 coordinate 18,513, forward strand.
AAGCGGCCGGTGATGTAGTCCTCGGTGTCCTTCTTCTTCGGCTTCATGAAGATGTCGGTCGTGGCACCGAATTCGACCAGATCGCCCAGGTACATGTAGGCGGTGTAGTCGGAGCAGCGGGCCGCCTGCTGCATGTTGTGGGTGACGATCATCACCGTGTAGTCGGCCTTGAGCTCGTGGATCAGCTCCTCGATCTTGCCGGTGGAGATCGGGTCCAGCGCCGAGCAGGGTTCGTCGAGCAGCAGCACCTCGGGCTTGATCGCGATGCCGCGCGCGATGCACAGCCGCTGCTGCTGGCCGCCGGACAGGCCCGCGCCGCTCTGGCCCAGCTTGTCCTTGACCTCGTTCCACAGCGCCGCCTTCTTCAGCGCCCACTCGACCCGCTCGTCCATCTCGACGCGCGGCAGCGACTCGAACAAGCGTACGCCGAAAGCGATGTTGTCGTAGATCGACATCGGGAACGGCGTCGGCTTCTGGAAGACCATGCCGACCTTGGCCCGGATCAGCGAGACGTCGGTACGGCTGTTCAGGATGTTCTCGCCGTCGAGCAGGATCTCGCCTTCGGCGCGCTGCTCGGGGTAGAGCTCGAACATGCGGTTGAAGGTGCGCAGCAGCGTGCTCTTGCCGCAGCCCGACGGACCGATGAAGGCCGTGACCTTGCGCTCGGGGATGTCGAGGTTGATGCGCTTCAACGCATGGAAGCTGCCGTAATAGAAGTTCAGATCCCGAACCGAGACCTTGACCTTCTCGGTGGTCGGCAGGTCGACATGACGATCCATCGCGGGTTACCGCCTTATTGCTTGTTGCGGAACAGCACGCGGGCGAGGATGTTCAGCCCGAGTACGCCCAGCGTGATGAGGAAGACGCCGGCCCATGCGAGCTTCTGCCAGTTCTCGTAGGGGCTCATCGCGAACTTGAAGATCGTCACCGGCAGGCTGGCCATCGGCTTGCTGATGTCCAGCGTGAAGAACTGGTTGGACAGCGCCGTGAACAGCAGCGGCGCGGTCTCGCCGGCGATGCGCGCCAGCGCCAGCAGCACGCCGGTGACGACGCCGGCCAGCGAGGCCTTGAGCGTCACCGTCGAGATCACCTTCCACTTCGGCGTGCCGAGTGCGTAGGCGGCCTCGCGCAGCGAGTTCGGGATCAGCCCGAGCATCGTCGCCGTGGTGCGCACGACGACCGGGATCACGATCAACGCCAGCGCCAGCACGCCAGCGAAGGCCGAGAAGCTCTTGGTGTGCGCGACCACCGCCGAGTAGACGAACAGGCCGATGACGATGGACGGTGCCGACAGCAGGATGTCGTTGATGAACTGCGTGGTGTTTCCGAGCCAGGAGCGCTGACCGTATTCGGCCAGGTAGATGCCGGCGAGCACGCCGATCGGCGTGCCGACGAAGGTCGCCAGCCCGACCATCACGAGCGAGCCGACGATGGCGTTGGCCAGCCCGCCGACTTCGGCCTGCGGCGGCGGCGTCGATTCGGTGAAGACCTGCAGCGCCAGCCCCGCCCAGCCCAGGCGCACGGTCTCGAACAGGATCCAGACCAGCCAGAAGACGCCGAAGGCCATTGCGGCCAGCGCCAGCGTCAGCGCGACCAGATTGACACGTTTGCGGCGGCGGTGCATCGCCAGCCGGCCGGCGCCGAAAGAGTCGGCGAGGCTCATGAACGGCTCCCTTCACCCTTGCGCAGGCGCATCAGCAGCAGCCGCGACAGGCTCAGAACGACGAAGGTGATCAGGAACAGCACCAGCCCCAGGTAGATCAGCGAGGCCTGGTGCAGGCCGGCTTCGGCCTCGGCGAACTCGTTGGCCAGTGCCGAGGTGATGCTGTTGGCGGCCTCGAACAGCGAAAGTGAATTCAGCTGGTTGAAGTTGCCGATGACGAAGGTGACGGCCATGGTCTCGCCGAGCGCACGCCCGAGGCCGAGCATGATGCCGCCGACGACGCCCGTCTTGGTGTAGGGCAGCACGACCTTCCAGACGACCTCCCAGGTCGTCGCGCCCAGGCCGTAGGCCGATTCCTTCAGCATCGGCGGCGTGACGTCGAAGACGTCGCGCATCGTCGCGGCGACGAAGGGGATCACCATGATCGCCAGGATGATGCCGGCCGACAGGATGCCGATGCCCACCGGCGGGCCGCTGAACAGCGCGCCGAGCACCGGCACCTCGCTGAACACGGCCTGCAGCGGGCCCTGGACATAGGTGGCGAGGATGGGGCCGAAGACCAGCAGGCCCCACATGCCGTAGACGATGGAGGGCACCGCAGCGAGCAGCTCGATCGCGATGCCCAGCGGCCGCTTCAGCCACTTGGGCGCCAGCTCGGTCAGGAACAGCGCGATGCCGAAGCTCACCGGCACCGCGATCAGCAGCGCGATCAGCGAAGTCGCCACCGTGCCGTAGATCATCACCAGGCCGCCGAACTTCTGCTGCACCGGGTCCCATTCCTTGGACCACAGGAAGCCGAGGCCGAACTCGTGGATCGCCGGCGCGGCGCCGATCAGCAGCGAGATGATGATGCCGGCCAGCAACGCCAGCGTCAGCAGTGCGGCGCCGTGTGCCAGCGCAGAGAAGAGTGCGTCGGCCCAGGGACCGTCCCGCCGCTTGCGCGGCGGCTGGCCCTTCGGGGCCGCTCGTGCCATGTCGCGATCCTGCTCGTAGGAAGTCGCGGGGAGTGTAGCGGCCAAGAGGTGCTCCGGTTCCGGGGTCAGACGCGCTCGGTGTGGCGCTTTACTTGAAGGCGACCGGCTTGCCGGCGCCGTCCTTCAGCTCGGCCGACCACTGCTTGCGGATCAGGTCCTTGACGGCGCCCGGCAGCGGCACGTAGTCCAGTTCCTCGGCCATCTTGTCGCCGCTGGTGTAGGCCCACTCGAAGAACTTCAGCGCCGCCGAGCCGCTGACCGGCTTGTCCTGCGCCTTGTGCATCAGGATGAAGGTGGCGCCGGTGATCGGCCAGCTGTCCTTGCCGGGCTGTTCGGTCAGAACCTGGTAGAAGCTCTTGGCCCATTCGGCGCCGGCGGCGGCGGCCTTGAAGGCGCTGTCGTCCGGGGCGACGAAGCTGCCGGCCTGGTTCTTCAGCAGCACATAGGACATCTTGTTCTGCTTGGCGTAGGCGTACTCGACGTAGCCGATCGAGTTCGGCAGGCGCTGCACGAAGGCCGAAACGCCTTCGTTGCCCTTGCCGCCGGCGCCGGTCGGCCAGTTCACGGCCGTGCCTTCGCCGACCTTGGCCTTCCACTCGGCGTTCACCTTGGACAGGTAGTTGGTGAACAGGAAGCTGGTGCCCGAGCCGTCGGCGCGGCGCACCGGGGCGATCTTGGCGTCAGGCAGCGCGACGCCGGGGTTCAGCGCGGCGATCGCCGGGTCGTTCCACTTCTGGACCTTGCCCAGGTAGATGTCACCCAGGACCTGGCCGGTGAGCTTCAACTGGCCCGGCTTGATGCCCGGAACGTTGACCACCGGCACGACGCCGCCGATCACGGTCGGGAACTGGATCAGGCCGTCCTTGGCCAGTTCGGCGTCCGACAGCGGCGCGTCGCTGGCGCCGAAGTCGACCGTCTTGCCGCGGATCTGGCGCAGGCCGGCGCCGGAGCCGACCGACTGGTAGTTGATGCGCACGCCGCTGGCCTTGTTGTAGGCATCGGCCCACTTGGCGTAGACGGGGGCGGGGAAGGAGGCGCCGGCGCCGGTCACGTCCTGCGCCCAGGCGAAGCTGGTGCCGAGCGCCATCGTGGCGGCCAGCGCGATACCGCGGGTAAGGTTCAGAGTCATCGAATGCACCTTGGGGTGGATGAGGAGAAGAGTCCTTCTGCTTCAAACAGGACTCTAGGAAGCAACCGTGACGGTGATGTGACACCCCCAGGGTCCGCTGTCACGAAGTTGAAGTCGTCACAACGCCGTCACCGGACCGTCACGAAGCCTGCCTAGCCTTGCGCCCGACGATTTCCCTTCAGACCGGAGACCTTTGATGACCCGTTACACCCGCCCTCTTCTCGGCGCCCTGGCCGTCACCGCCGCGGCCTGGCTCGCCGGCTGCGCCACCACCCCGGCACCGACGACGATCGCCGACACGGCCGCGCGCACGCCGCAGCTGTCGACGCTGAACCGCCTCATCCAGGAAGCCGGGATGGCCGATACGCTGCGTGCCGCCGGCCCCTACACCGTGTTCGCGCCCAGCGACGAGGCCTTCAAGGCGGTGCCGGCCAAGACCATGGCCGAGCTGTCGACGAACAAGGAACTGCTGAAGTCGGTTCTCGGCTACCACGTGCTGCCCGCCAAGCTGGCGCTGGCCGACGTCAAGGACGGCCAGGCGACGACGCTGCAGGGCGCCAAGGTGGCGGTGGCGCACGCCGGTGACTTCGTCACCGTCGACGAAGCGCTGGTGCAGACCGGCGACGTGCAGGCGACCAATGGCGTCGTGCACGTGATCGACCGCGTGCTGATGCCGCCGAAGAAATAAACCGGCGCGCCGCCCGCGGGCGGCATGAAAACGACACGAGCCGCGGGGGCGTTCGCCCACGCGGCTCGTGTCGCTGGTCAAACCGGGACCAGCAGCCTCAGCCGCGCACGGCGGCGGCGGCCAGCCGCTCGGCGCTGCGGCGGCCGAGTTCGGCGTCGCGCGCCTCGACCATCACGCGCAGCACCGGCTCGGTGCCCGAAGCGCGGATCAGCACCCGGCCGGCATCGCCGAGTTCACGCTCGACGGTCTCGCGCGTGTCCTGCAGCGCGGCGTTGCGTGTCCAGTCGCTGCCGTCGGGCAGGCGCACGTTGAGCAGCGTCTGCGGGAACAGGCGCACGCCTTCCAGCAGCGTCGCGAGCGGCTTGCCGTGGCGGCGCACCGCCTGCAGCACCTGCAGCGCGCTGACGATGCCGTCGCCGGTGGTGTGGCGGTCCAGCGCCAGCAGGTGGCCCGAGCCTTCGCCGCCGAGCTGCCAGCCACGCGCCAGCAGTTCTTCGAGCACGTAGCGGTCGCCGACCTTGGCGCGCACCATGGCCACGCCGAGCTGGCGCAGCGCCACTTCGACCGCCATGTTCGTCATCAGCGTGCCGACGACACCCGGCACCGGCCGGCCCTGAACCAGACGGTCGTTGGCCAGCACGTAGAGCAGCTCGTCGCCGTTGTAGAGCCGGCCGGCGGCGTCGACCATCAGCAGGCGGTCGGCGTCGCCGTCGAGCGCGATGCCGTAGTCGGCCCGGTGTTCGGCCACGGCCGCCACCAGGGCCTGGGGCGCGGTCGCGCCGACGCCGGAGTTGATGTTCAGGCCGTCGGGCTGACAGCCGATCTTCACGACCGTCGCGCCGAGTTCGTGGAAGACGTCGGGCGCGACGTGGTAGGCAGCGCCGTGGGCGGCGTCTATGACCAGCTTCAGGCCGCGCAGCGACAGGTTGTGCGGCACCGTGCTCTTGCAGAACTCGATGTAGCGGCCGCTGGCGTCGGCCAGGCGCCGGGCCTTGCCCAGGCCGGCCGAGTCGACCCACTGCGGCGGCTCGGCGAGTGCGGCCTCGACGTCGCGCTCCCATTCGTCGGGCAGCTTCTCGCCGGCGGCGGAGAAGAACTTGACGCCGTTGTCGGCGAACGGGTTGTGCGAGGCGCTGATGACGACGCCCAGGTCCAGCCGCAGCGCGCGCGTCAGATAGGCGACGCCGGGCGTGGGCAGCGGCCCGCTCATCACGACATCGACGCCGGCCGACGCGAAGCCGGCTTCCAGCGCCGACTCGATCATGTAACCCGAGATGCGCGTGTCCTTGCCGACCAGCACCGTCGGCCGCGGCGTCTGGCGACGCAGCACGCGGCCGACCGCGTGGCCCAGGCGCAGCATGAAGTCGGGCGTGATCGGGGCGCGACCGACCGTGCCACGGATGCCGTCGGTGCCGAAGTAGTTTCTGCTCATGACTGGATTGTCGCGGCTGCCGGCGCTGCGCTCGGCCCCCGCATCGATGGATTTTGTGGCGCCTCAGACGCGGCGCAGCGCCGCCACGGCCGACCAGAGCTTGAGCGCGTCGACGGTGGCCGCGACGTCGTGCACTCGCACGATCGCCGCGCCGCGTTCGACCGCCATCAGCGCCGCGGCGACGCTGGCCGCCGTGCGTTCGGCCACCGGCCGGCCGGTCACGGTGCCCAGCGTGGACTTGCGCGACCAGCCCAGCAGCAGCGGCAGGCCGTCGGCCAGCAGTTCACGCTGGCGCGCCATCAGTTCCAGGTTGTGCTCGGGCGTTTTCGCGAAGCCGATGCCGGGGTCCAGCGTGATGCGTTCGCGCGCGACGCCGGCGGCCTCGAGCACGGCGACCCGCTCGCGCAGGAAGCCGGCGACCTCGGCAACGACGTCGTCATAAACCGCCTCGGCCTGCATCGTGCCGGGCTCGCCGCGCATGTGCATCAGGCAGACGCCGGCGCTGGGGTGCTCCGCGACCGCCTCGACCGCACCCGGTCGGCGCAGCGCGCGCACGTCGTTGACGATGTCGGCGCCGGCCTCAAGCGCAGCACGCATCAGCTCGGGCCGGCTGGTGTCCACCGACACCGGCACGCCCAGCGTCACCGCGTGCCGCACCAGCGGCAGCACGCGCTCGAGTTCTTCGTCGAGCCCGGGCGCGCGCGAGCCCGGCCGCGTGGATTCGCCGCCGATGTCCAGGATGTCCGCACCCTCCTGCAGCAACTGCTCGCAGCGCGCACGCGCTGCGTCCAGGTCGACATAGCGCCCGCCGTCGGAGAACGAGTCAGGCGTGACGTTGACGATGGCCATCACGCGCGGGCGCGACAGCTCGATGCGAAAACGTGCGGTCTGCCAGATCGGGGTGTGAGCCATCGTCGTGATCGAGAGGCGGAAAACAAAACGCGGGGCATAAGCCCCGCGTGTGATGGTAGACGGCCGCTCAGACCGTGGCCGGCGTGCCGTCGGGATGAGCCGGCGGCGTCGGGCCGCCGCTGCTCTTGTTGGCGGACGGCGTCCAGTCCTTGGGCGGCCGCGGCGGCTTGCCGCTCATGATGTCCTCGATCTGGTCGGCGTCGATGGTCTCCCATTCGAGCAGCGCCTGCGCCATCGAGTGCATCTTGTCCTTGTGGTCCTCGATCAGCCTGCGCGCGACGACGTAGCGTTCGTCGATGATGCGGCGGATGACCTCGTCGACCTTGCGCATGGTCTCCTCGGACATCGTCGTCGTCTTCGTCACCGAGCGGCCGAGGAAGACCTCGCCCTCGTTCTCGGCGTAGACCATCGGGCCCAGTTCGTCGGTCATGCCGTAGCGCGTGACCATGTCGCGTGCGATCTGCGTCGCGCGTTCGAAGTCGTTGCTGGCACCGGTGGTCATCTGGTTCATGAACACCTCTTCGGCGATGCGGCCACCGAACAGCACCGAGATCGTCGACAGCATGCGCTCCTTGTCCATGCTGTAGCGGTCGCCTTCTGGCAGCTGCATCGTCACGCCCAGCGCACGGCCGCGCGGGATGATCGTCACCTTGTGCACCGGGTCGGTCTTGGGCAGCAGGCGCGCGACCAGCGCGTGGCCGGCCTCGTGGTAGGCCGTGTTCTTGCGCTCCTCCTCGGGCATGACCATGGACTTGCGCTCGGGGCCCATCATGATCTTGTCCTTGGCCTTCTCGAAGTCGACCATCTCGACCACGCGCCCGTTGCGCCGCGCGGCGAACAGCGCGGCCTCGTTCACGAGGTTGGCGAGGTCGGCGCCCGAGAAGCCTGGCGTGCCGCGCGCCAGGATGTCGGCGCGGATGTCCTGCCCGACCGGCACCTTGCGCATGTGCACGTTGAGGATCTGCTCGCGGCCGCGCACGTCGGGCAGCGTGACGTAGACCTGGCGGTCGAAGCGGCCCGGGCGCAGCAGCGCCGGGTCGAGGATGTCGGGACGGTTCGTCGCCGCCATCACGATGACGCCGAGATTGGTCTCGAAGCCGTCCATCTCGACGAGCATCTGGTTGAGCGTCTGCTCGCGTTCGTCGTTGCCGCCGCCCAGGCCGGCACCGCGGTGGCGGCCGACGGCGTCGATTTCGTCGATGAAGATGATGCAGGGCGCGCTCTTCTTGGCCTGCTCGAACATGTCGCGCACACGCGCCGCGCCGACGCCGACGAACATCTCGACGAAGTCGGAGCCCGAGATGCTGAAGAACGGCACCTTGGCCTCGCCGGCGATGGCCTTGGCCAGCAGCGTCTTGCCGGTACCCGGAGGGCCGACCAGCAGCACGCCGCGCGGGATGCGCCCGCCCAGCTTCTGGAACTTCTGCGGGTCCTTCAGAAAGTCGACGAGCTCCTTCACCTCTTCCTTGGCCTCGTCGCAACCGGCGACGTCGGCGAAGGTGGTGGTGTTGTTGGCCTCGTCGAGCATGCGCGCCTTGCTCTTGCCGAAGCTGAAGGCGCCGCCCTTGCCGCCGCCCTGCATCTGGCGCATGAAGTAGACCCAGACGCCGATCAGCAGCAGCATCGGCCCCCAGCTGACGAGGATGCTCATCAGCACGGACGGCTCTTCACGCGGCTTGACGTCGAACTTGATGCCGTTGTTGATCAGGTCGCCGACGAGGCCACGATCAAGGTAGGTCGCCGTGCTGCGCAGGCGCTTGTCGTCCGTGGTCGTGGCGATGATCTCGGTGCCGCCGCCGGGGTTCTCCTGCAGCGTCACGGACTTGATGCGCTTGCTGCGGACCTCGTCGAGGAACTCGGAGTAACCGATCTGGTTGCCCGTCGTCGCACCTCTGTCGAACTGCTTGAAGACGGTGAAGAGCACGAGCGCGATCACCAGCCAGACAGCGACTTTGGAAAACCACTGATTGTTCACCGCGGCTCCTTTTCCTGTTCAACGGCGCGGCGGGCAACAACGCGGGCCCGCCGAATTCCACGGTAGATGGGGATCATTCTATTCGACACAAGAGAGCCGGCCGGGGGGCGGAAACGCCATTGAGACGGGTCTATTGCGTTCATTTTCCGTCGTTGCCGACGTCCTTGCCGGATTTGGGGCCGATGCCGAGCAAAAAGGTCTCGGCCGACTTGTCGCGCGAAGCCTTGGGCTTGACCGGCTTGACGATACGAAAACTCTCCTTGAAGAGCTTGACCAGCTGGCTGTAGCCGCTGCCGTGGAAGGCCTTGCACACCAGCGCGCCTTCGGGGCGCAGATGCTGGAGCGAGAACTCGACCGCGAGTTCCACCAGATGCGCCACGCGGGCGGCGTCCGACACCGGGATGCCCGACAGGTTGGGCGCCATGTCGGACACGACCAGGTCCACCGGCCTGCCGTCCAGCGCCTGCACCAGGCGCGCGGCGACCTCGTCCTCGCGGAAGTCGCCCTGCAGGAAGGTGACGCCTTCGATCGACTCGAAGTCCAGCAGGTCGAGCGCGATGATCGTGCCGTGCAGTTCACCGGCCGCGGCGCCCTCGGGGGCGAAGCGGCGGCGCAGGTATTGGCTCCAGGCGCCGGGGGCAGCCCCGAGGTCGACGACCACCTGGCCGGGCTTGATCAGCCCGAAGCTCTCGTCGATCTCCTTGAGCTTGTAGGCAGCGCGCGAACGGTAGCCTTCGCGCTGCGCGGCCTTGACGTAGGGATCGTTGAGGTGGTCGTGCAGCCACGCCCGGTTGACACGTTTGTTCTTCGGTTTCATTCGTCGGTCGATAATACGGCGATGCCCGCCATTCAACTCACGCCCGCCGAGCGCAAGCAACACCGCGCCGACGCCCACCACCTCGACCCGGTCGTCCAGATCGGTGCCGACGGGCTCACGCCCGCGGTGGTCAAGGAAGCCGACGCTGCGCTGAAGGCGCACGGGCTCATCAAGATCCGCGTCTTCTCGGACGACCGGGCCGCACGCGAAGCGCTGCTGGTCACGCTCGCCGAGCAGCTCGACGCCGCGCCGATCCAGCACATCGGCAAGCTGCTCGTGCTCTGGCGCCCGATCCCGCCCAAGGAGAAGGCCGAACGCGAGGACCGCAAGTCCGGTCCGCGTGTGGTCAAGCTCGTCAAATTCTCCAAGAGCGGCAACCACCGCGCGACGGTCACCAAGGTCAAGGTCTTCGGCAACCAGCGCGTCACCGCCGGCGGCCAGATCAAGCGCGTGAAGCCGCGCGCGACCAGCGTCAAGAAGAAGGTCGCCGAGTAAGGCCTGGCCTGCGGCGCCCGGCGGTGCCGCAGGTCAGCGTGCGACTTCAGGCCCGTGGGCCGAAGCTCGCGCGCCAGGCCAGCGTCAGCACCAGCGCGCACTTGAGCGCGTAAATCGTCGTACTGATGCCGTGCAGCGCGCCGAAACTCAGCGGCCCCTGCCCCAGGCGCGCCGCCGGCATCAGCGGCTGGATCACGAAGTAGCCGAGCACGGTGCAGAACACGGCACCGAGCGCGAGTCCGAAACCCCAGGAAAACTGCGAGCCGCCGCCGTAACGCGCGGCCGCTCGCTCCAGCAGCAGCATCACCACGCCGAGCGCGAGGCTGGTATAGGCCTCCTGCGCCAGCATGCGCGCGGCCAGCCGGCCGGCGTCGGCCTGCGGCAGCAGCGCGAAGCCCGCCGGTGTGGCCAGCAGCGCGACGCACAGCAGCCACCCGGCCCACAGGCCGGGCAGGAAGCGGCGCCAGCGCTCGACCGCCATCGTCAGAGGTACTTCACCTCGACGATCTCCCAATGCTTGACGCCGCCCGGCGCCTGCACTTCGGCAACGTCGCCGGCCTGCTTGCCGATCAGCGCGCGCGCGATCGGGCTGCTGATCGAGATCCGGCCCTGCTTCAGATCGGCTTCGTCGTCGCCGACGATCTGGTAGGTCACTTCGGCGCCGCTGTCCTCGTCGGCCAGGTCCACGGTCGCGCCGAAGACCACCTTGCCGCCGGCGTCCAGCGTCGCCGGGTCGATGATCTGCGCGGCCGAGAGCTTGGCCTCGAGTTCCATGATCCGGCCCTCGATGAAGCCCTGCTTGTCCTTGGCCGCGTCGTACTCGGCGTTTTCGGACAGGTCGCCTTGCGCGCGAGCCTCGGAGATCGCCTGGATCACCGCGTGGCGCTCGACGGTCTTCAGGCGTTGCAGTTCTTCCTTCAGCTTTTCGGCGCCGCGCCGGGTCAGGGGGATGGTGGCCATCGTGAGCGTCTTGTGTGCGGACAAAGTGAAGCCGCCGCAGGGGCCCCATCGGGCACCTGCGGCGGATCAGCGAAGGCTAGGAGTCTAATTCAGTTCGGCGTGCAGTTCCTGCAATGAAACCACGGCCAGATCATCCTGGTGCTTCAGCGCCTCGGTGGCGGCCTCGCTGCCGGCCATCGTCGTGTAGTAGGTGACACGATTGGCCAGAGCAGCGGTACGGATATAGCGCGAGTCCGCGATCGCGGTGCGCGTCTCGTCGACCGTCGTGAACACCAGCTGCACCTCGCCGGCCTTGACCTTGTCGGCGATGTGCGGGCGGCCGTCCTTGACCTTGTTGACGAGCTTGACCGGCACGCCGGCTTCGGCGATGGCCTGGGCCGTGCCCTTGGTCGCCAGCACCTCGTAGCCGAGCGCGACGAGGTCGGCGGCGACCTTGACCGCACGCGCCTTGTCGCCGTTCTTCACCGAGATGACGACGGTGCCCTTGGCCGGCAGGCGCGAACCCGCGCCGAGCTGGCTCTTCAACATCGCCTCGCCGAAGGTCCGGCCGACGCCCATGACCTCGCCGGTGGAGCGCATCTCCGGGCCCAGGATGGGGTCGACGCCGGGGAACTTGTTGAACGGGAACACCGCTTCCTTGACGCTGAAGTAAGGCGGCACGATCTCCGCGCCTATGCCCTGCTGCTTCAGCGACTGCCCGGCCATGCAGCGCGCCGCGATCTTGGCCAGCGGCCGGCCGGTGGCCTTGCTGACGAAGGGCACGGTGCGCGACGCACGCGGGTTCACCTCGAGCACGTAGACGACGGCGTTCTCGCCCTCGCCCTGCACGGCGAACTGGGTGTTCATCAGGCCGACGACGCCCAGCGCTTTTGCCATCGCCGCGGCCTGGCGGCGCATCTCGTCCTGCAACGCGGCCGACAGCGTGTACGGCGGCAGCGAGCAGGCCGAGTCGCCGCTGTGGATGCCGGCGGCTTCGACGTGTTCCATGATGCCGCCGATCAGCACGTCGCCAGCGGCGTCGGCGATGCAGTCGACGTCGACCTCGATGGCGTCGTCGAGGAAGCGGTCGAGCAGCACCGGGCTTTTTTCGCTGACCTTGACCGCCTCGCGCATGTAGCGCTCGAGGTCCTTGTCGCCGTGCACGATCTCCATCGCGCGGCCGCCGAGCACGTAGCTCGGACGCACGACCAGCGGATAGCCGATCTCCTGCGCCAGGACGAGCGCCTGCTCCTCGGTGCGCGCGGTGCGGTTGGGCGGCTGCTTCAGGCCGAGCTCGTGCAGCAGCTTCTGGAAGCGCTCGCGGTCCTCGGCGATGTCGATCGAGTCGGGCGAGGTGCCGATGATCGGCACGCCGGCGCGCTCGAGGTCCAGCGCCAGCTTCAGCGGCGTCTGGCCGCCGTACTGGACGATGACGCCGACGGGCTTCTCCTTGTCGACGATCTCGAGCACGTCCTCCAGCGTCACCGGCTCGAAGTACAGGCGGTCGCTGGTGTCGTAGTCGGTGGAGACAGTTTCCGGGTTGCAGTTGACCATGATGGTCTCGTACCCGTCCTCGCGCATCGCCAGCGCCGCGTGCACGCAGCAGTAGTCGAACTCGATGCCCTGGCCGATGCGGTTCGGGCCGCCGCCGAGCACCATGATCTTCTTGCGCTGGGTCGGCTCGGCCTCGCACTCCTCGTCGTAGGTCGAGTACATGTAGGCCGTCTGCGTCGCGAACTCGGCGGCGCAGGTGTCCACGCGCTTGTAGACCGGGCGCACGCCCAGCTCGTGGCGGCGCGCACGCAGCGCGTGCTGGTGGGTGCCCAGCAGCTTGGCCAGGCGCTTGTCGGAGAAGCCCTTGCTCTTCAACCAGCGCAGCTCGGCCGCGCTCAGGCTCGCCAGGTCGGCACGTTCTGCGACCTGCTTCTCGATCGCCACCAGTTCCTCGATCTGCGCCAGGAACCACGGGTCGACCGCGGTCTCCTCGAAGATCTCGTCCAGCGTCATGCCGATGCGGAAGGCGTCGGCCAGGAACAGGATGCGCTCGGGGCCGACGTTGCCGATCTCGTCGACGATCTCGTCGCGGTCGGTGCTGCGTTCGGTGAGGCCGTCGATGCCGGTTTCAAGCCCGCGCAGTGCCTTCTGGAAGCTCTCCTGGAAAGTGCGGCCGATCGCCATCACCTCGCCGACCGACTTCATCTGCGTCGTCAGGTGCGGGTCGGCGGCGGGGAACTTCTCGAACGCGAAGCGCGGGATCTTGGTGACGACGTAGTCGATCGAGGGCTCGAAGCTCGCCGGCGTCGCGCCGCCGGTGATGTCGTTGCGCAGTTCGTCCAGCGTGTAGCCGACGGCCAGCTTGGCCGCGACCTTGGCGATCGGGAAGCCCGTGGCCTTGGACGCCAGCGCCGACGAACGCGACACGCGCGGGTTCATCTCGATGACGATCAGCCGGCCGTTCTCGGGGTTGACCGAGAACTGCACGTTGGAGCCGCCGGTGTCGACGCCGATCTCGCGCAGGATCGCGATCGAGGCGTTGCGCAGCAGTTGGTATTCCTTGTCGCTGAGCGTCTGCGCCGGCGCGACGGTGATCGAGTCGCCGGTGTGGATGCCCATCGGGTCGAGGTTCTCGATCGAGCAGACGATGATGCAGTTGTCCGCCTTGTCGCGGACGACCTCCATCTCGTACTCCTTCCAGCCGATCAGCGACTCCTCGATCAGCAGTTCCTTGGTCGGCGAGAGGTCCAGGCCGCGCTTGCAGATCTCCTCGAACTCTTCCGGGTTGTAGGCGATGCCGCCGCCGGTGCCGCCCATCGTGAAGCTCGGGCGGATGACCATCGGGAAGCCCGTGCCGCCGATCTCGGCCTGGATGCGCCGCTGCACCGCCAGCGCTTCTTCCATGCTGTGGGCGATGCCGCTCTTGGCCGAGTCCAGGCCGATGGACGTCATCGCGTCCTTGAACTTCATGCGGTCTTCGGCCTTCTCGATCGCATGCTCGTTGGCGCCGATCATCTCGACGCCGTACTTGGCGAGCACGCCGTTCTTGTGCAGGTCGAGCGCGCAGTTCAGCGCCGTCTGGCCGCCCATCGTCGGCAGGATCGCGTCCGGGCGCTCCTTGGCGATGATCTTCTCGACGACCTGCCAGGTGATGGGCTCGATGTAGGTGACATCGGCCATCTCCGGGTCGGTCATGATGGTCGCCGGGTTGCTGTTGACGAGGATGACCTTGTAGCCCTCCTCGCGCAGCGCCTTGCAGGCCTGGGCGCCCGAGTAGTCGAACTCGCAGGCCTGGCCGATGATGATCGGACCGGCGCCGATGATCAGGATCTTGTGGATGTCGGTGCGCTTGGGCATGGGTCAGGCTCTCTCTTGCATCAGCGCAACGAAGCGGTCGAACAGGTAGCCGATGTCGTGCGGGCCGGGGCTGGCCTCGGGGTGTCCCTGGAAGCAGAAGGCGGGGCGGTCGGTGCGCGCCAGGCCCTGCAGCGTGCCGTCGAACAGGCTGACGTGGGTCGGGCGCAGGTTCTCGCCCAGCGTCTTTTCGTCGACCGCGAAGCCGTGGTTCTGGCTGGTGATGCTGACGCGGCCGCTGTCCAGGTCCTTCACCGGGTGGTTGGCGCCGTGGTGGCCGAACTTCATCTTGAAGGTCTTCGCGCCCGAAGCCAGCGCCAGGATCTGGTGGCCCAGGCAGATGCCGAAGGTCGGCACGCCGGTCTCGACGATCTCGCGCGTGGCCTCGATGGCGTAGTCGCAGGGCTCGGGGTCGCCGGGGCCGTTGCTGAGGAAGACGCCGTCGGGCTTCATGCGCAGCACGTCGGCGGCCGGGGTCTTGGCCGGCACGACGGTGACGCGGCAGCCGCGGTCGGCCAGCAGGCGCAGGATGTTGCGCTTGACGCCGAAGTCGTAGGCGACGACGTGGAAGCTCTCTTCGTCGAGTTGGCCGTGGCCGCGCCCGAGCTGCCAGGAGGTCTCGGTCCACTCGTAGGGCGCGTCGGCCGAGACGACCTGAGCCAGGTCCAGGCCCGCCATCGAGGGCGCGGCCTTCGCGGCGGCGACGGCCGCGGCGATCTCGGCATCGCCGACGACGCTGCCGGGCTCGAAGCTGACGATGCAGCCGTTCTGCGCGCCGGTCGTGCGCAGCACGCGCGTCAGGCGGCGCGTGTCGATGCCGGCGATCGCGACCGTGCCCTCGCGCTCGAGGTACTGCGCCAGCGGCATCGCGGCGCGGAAGTTGGAGACACGGATCGGCAGGTCCTTGATGACCAGGCCGGCGGCGTGGATCTGGGCGGCTTCGACGTCTTCCTCGTTGACCCCGTAGTTGCCGATGTGCGGATACGTCAGCGTGACGATCTGGCGGCAGTAGCTGGGGTCGGTGAGGATTTCCTGGTAGCCGGTGAGCGAGGTGTTGAACACCACCTCACCGACGGTCCGACCGGGCGCGCCGATCGAGTGACCGAGGAAGGTCGTGCCGTCTGCAAGTGCGAGGAGTGCGGGGGGCAGGACGGGCAGCAAGAGAAAAGCTCCGGGATTCGCGCGCCCAGCGCCACCCGGCAACGGGTGGGTCCGAGGGGAAACCTACGACGGAGTTTCGCTTGGGGCTGCGGTGATGGCGGGTAAACCGATCAATTATAGCGGCACTCGCCCCTGCTCCCGGCCTGGCCGGACCGCCGGGCTCGCCGCAGCCCGTGGCAGCCGCCCGCGAGAGGGTTCGCGGCGAGCCGCTCCCCGCGCGCCGAGGGGCTTTGCGACCCGGCACGGAACCTACAATGCGCCATCGGCTCAAATGGAGTCGTTACACCTGTTCCACACGGAGGTCGAATGAATCGCAACTCGCCTACCTACGGCGTTCTCGCAGGCGGCGGTGCTGTTTCAGCGCAGCGCAACCGCGTTCTGCGCAATACCTATGCGCTGCTCGCGCTGTCCCTGGTGCCGACCGTGCTCGGCGCCTGGATCGGCGTGGCCACCGGCATCACCACCAGCCTCGGCATGGGGATGAGCGCGATGGTGTTCCTGGGCGGCGCGTTCGCCTTCATGTTCGCGATCGAGAAGACGAAGGACTCGGCCGCCGGCGTCGGCGTGCTGCTGGGCTTCACGTTCTTCATGGGCCTGATGCTGTCGCGCATGCTGGCGGCGGTGCTGGGCTTCTCCAACGGCGCGTCGCTGATCATGACCGCCTTCGGCGGCACGGCCGCGGTCTTCTTCTCGATGGCGACGCTGGCGACGGTGGTCAAGCGCGACCTGTCGAACCTGTCGAAGTTCCTGTTCATCGGCGCGATCCTGCTGCTGGTGGCCGGGGTCATCAACATCTTCGTGCAGTCGAGCGCGCTGATGCTGACGCTGTCGGTGGCCGCGATCGGCATCTTCTCGGCCTTCATGCTGGTCGACGTCAAGCGTGTCATCGACGGTGGCGAGACCAACTACATCAGCGCCACGCTGGCGATCTACCTGGACATCTACAACGTGTTCCAGAGCCTGCTGATGCTGCTGGGCGTGTTCGGCGGCGAGCGCGACTGAACACCGGCCGCCCCGACGGCGGCCGACAGAAGCGAAAACGGGGCCCTCGGGCCCCGTTTTTCATGGTCACGCGCCGGCTCAGGCGCTCTCGTCCGTGACGATGGCCTCGCTGGCGACGATCTCCGGTGCCGGCTCGCTGGCCGGACGCGGCAGCAGCGCCGCCTCGCTGCGTTCGAAGACCGCGACGCTCTCGACGTGCGCGGTGTGCGGAAACATGTTGACCACACCCGCCGCGGTGCAGCGGTAGCCCGCCAGGTGCACGATCAAGCCGGCGTCGCGCGCCAGCGTCGACGGGTTGCAGCTGACGTAGACGATGCGCCGCGGCGGCGTCCAGCCTTCGCGCCCGCGCAGCTCCGCCAGCGCCTTGGCGAGCGCGAACGCGCCTTCACGCGGCGGGTCGACGAGCCAGGCGTCGGCGGCGCCGCTCGTTGCCAGCTCGTCGGGCGTCATCTCGAACAGGTTGCGCGCGGCGAAGCTGGTGCGCGCCGTCAGTCCGTTGGCGGCGGCGTTCTCGCGTGCACGCTGTACCAGCGTCTCGCTGCCTTCGATGCCGTGCACCGCGCCCGCACGCCGCGCCAGCGGCAGCGTGAAGTTGCCCAGGCCGCAGAACCAGTCGACGATGCGCTCGTGCGGCTGGGGGTCCAGCATGCGCACCGCGCGGTCGACGAGCACGCGGTTGATCTGCGGATTCACCTGGGTGAAGTCGGTGGGCTTGAACGGCATCGTGACGCCGTACTCGGGCAACGAATACGCGAGCTGCGGGCCGCCTTCGTCGAGCCGGTGCACCGTGTCCGGCCCCTTGGGCTGCAGCCACCACTGAACCTCGTGTTCGACGCCGAAGGCGCGCAGCTTCGCAGCGTCGCCGGCCGACAGCGGCTCCAGGTGGCGCAGCACCAGCGCCACGACCTCGTCGCCGGCGGCCAGTTCGATCTGCGGCAGGCGGTCACGCTGCTCCATCGCGCCGATCAGCGCGCGCAGCGCCGGCAGCATCGCGCTGACGCGCGCCGGCAGCACCGGGCATTCGCCCATGTCGGCGACGTAGCGCGACTTGCGCTCGTGGAAACCGACCAGCACCGTGCCTTTCTTCGGCACGTAGCGCACCGACAGCCGCGCGCGCCAGCGGTAGCCCCAGGCCGGCCCGTGGACGGGCCGCAGCAGCCGCTCGGGTTTGACCTTGCCGAGGTGCCAGAGGTTGTCCTCCAGCACGCGCTGCTTGACCGCGACCTGCGCCGCCGGATGCAGGTGCTGCATCTTGCAGCCGCCGCAGGCGCCGGCATGCAGCCCGAAGTGCGGGCAGCCCGGGCGCACGCGCTGCGAGCTCTCGCGCGCCAGCGCCGACATCGGCCCCTGCTCCCACTGGTTCTTGCGCCGCGAGACCTGCACCTGCACCGTCTCGCCGGGCAAGGCGCCCTCGATGAACACCACCTTGCCGTCGGCGCGATGCGCGACGCCCTGGGCCTCGAGGTCGAGCGACTCGACCTGCAGCCATTCCATACCTGAACTCATCCGCGGATTATCCCGGGCCGCGGCGTGCCGCGGCAGCGGCCGTGCTCAGAACAGCGCGTCGCGGTCCACGCCCTGGCGCACCATGCGGCGCTTGAGCTTGAGCAGCGCCTCCTGCTGGATCTGGCGGATGCGCTCGCGCGTGAGGCCCACACGCACCGCGAGCTCCTCCAGCGTCTCGGGCTCGCGGTCGTGCAGGCCGAAGCGGCCGGCCAGCACCTCGCGCTCGCGCTCGTTCAACTCGGCCAGGCCGTTCTCCAGCAGCAGCGCAGCCTCGCGGCTGAGCGTCAGGCCGAGCGGGTCGACCGCCTGCTCGTCGGCCACGGTGTCGACCATGGCCTCGCCGCCCTCGCGCTCGATCGGCATGTCCAGCGAGGTCGGCTGCTCGGCGAGCTTCAGCAGTTCGGCGACCTCGTCGACCGGACGGCCGAGCGCGGAGGCGACCTCGTCGACGGAGACCGGACGTTCGGTGTCGCCGTGGCGCGCCGACTCCAGCGCCCGCCGCGCCTTGAGCACCTGGTTGAGCTCGCGCACGACGTGCACCGGCAGCCGGATCAGCCGCGCCTGATGCATGATCGCGCGCTCGATGCTCTGGCGTATCCACCACGAGGCGTAGGTCGAGAAGCGAAAACCCCGCTCGGGCTCGAACTTGCCCGTCGCGTGCATCAGCCCGAGGTTGCCTTCCTCGATCAGGTCGATCATCGGCATGCCGCGACCGACGTAGTGTTTGGCGATGCTGACGACCAGGCGCAGGTTGCGCTCGATCATCATCTGCCGCGCCGGGAAGTCGCCGGCGCGCGCGCGCAGCGCGGTCGCATGCTCTTCCTCGGCGCTCATCAGCGGCGCCCGGCGGATGTCGCGCAGATAACTCTGCAGCGTGTTGCCGTGGTCGGCGTCGCCTTCGGCCGGCAACGGGGCGGCGGCGCTCTCGGGCGGGGCGCCGGCAGCCGGCCCCTCGCCCGCGTCGAACGTGTCGGGGCCTTCGGCGGGGCCGTCGTGCGCTTCGCGCCGCGTGACCATCCGCCCGGCCCTCCTGGCCGCTACCGCGGCGGCAGCAGTTTCGCCGGATCGACCGGCTTGCCCTGACGCCGGATCTCGAAGTGCAGCTGCACCCGGTCGGCGTCGCTCGCCCCCATCTCGGCGATCTTCTGGCCACGCCGCACGACCTGGTCCTCCTTGACCAGCAGCGCCTGGTTGTGCGCGTAGGCCGAGAGGTAGGTGGCGTTGTGCTTGACGATGATGAGGTTGCCGTAGCCGCGCAGGCCCGAGCCGGCGTAGACCACGCGGCCGTCAGCGGCGGCGTAGACCGGATCACCGGCCTTGCCGACGATGGCCAGGCCCTTGCTGCGCACGTCGTCGAAACCGGCTGCGACCGAGCCGGCGGCCGGCCAGGTCCAGTTCAGGTCGTCGTCGCCGTCACGCGCGGCGGAAGACGTCGACGACGGTGCCGTCGGCGTCGGCGTCGGCGCCGCGCTCGCCGGCGCGGTGGCGGATGCGGCCGGGGCGGCAGCCGCCGACGGCGCACTCGAGGCGCCGGAAGCCGAGCCGTTGGCCGCACGCGTCTCGCCACGGCTGGCCGGCAGCACCGGACGCACGACGACACCGTTGGTGTCGGCTGCCGGGGGTTGCACACGCACCACCTGGCCGACTTCGATGCGGTCGGGGTTCTCGAGGTTGTTCCAGCGCGCGATGTCGCGCCAGTTCTGGCCGTTCTCCAGGCCGATGCGGATCAGTGTGTCGCCGGGCTTGACCGCGTAATACCCCGGTTTGCCCAGGTTCTCCTGGCCCGGCGGGGGCTTGGGCGCCACCTCCGGCGCCGCGGTGGCGGTGGGGCCGGCCTGGCGGCTGCCACGGTCCTCGACCGGCGCGCGGTGCGAGGGGTTGGCGCAGCCGGCCAGCACGGCGGCTGCCAGTGCCAGAGGCAGGAAAGCGGACGCGGGGCGGGCCCCGGTCACGCGGCGGTTCAGCTCGATCGTTGCGTCGTATGTCATGCCGTGCCGGATTTTAGGGGCACGAAATGCACGGCATCGTGAACCTGGCGCCGCAAGCCCTCCGGCCGGCGGTCGACGACGACCAGCACCTGGCCGCCGGCAGCCGGGTCGTGCATCGGCGCGACGAGCCTGCCGCCTTCGGCGAGCTGGTCGAGCCAGGCGGCCGGGATGTCCTCGCCACCGGCGGCGGCGACGATGCTGTCGTAGGGCGCCAGCGGGGCGTGGCCGAGGCGGCCGTCGCCGTAGATCAAGCGCACGTCGCCCGGGGGACGCCAGCCGCCGAGGTTCTCGCGCGCCTTGTCGTGCAGCGGCTTCAGGCGTTCGATCGACAGCACGTGGCGCGAGATCAGCGCCAGCAGCGCGGTCTGGTAGCCGCAGCCGGTGCCGATCTCGAGCACACGGCCTAGGTGGCCACCGGCAGCGGCACGTTCACCTTCGAACAGCAGCCCGAGCATGCGTGCGACAACCGACGGCTTGGAGATCGTCTGGCCGAGTCCGATCGGCAGGCTGGTGTCCTCGTAGGCCTGGGTCGCGAGCGCGCTGTCGACGAAACGGTGGCGCGGCACGCTGGCGAAGGCCTGCAGCACCGGATCGCAGCGCAGGCCGTCGGCACGCAAGCGCGCCACCATGCGCTCGCGCACCGCGGGCGAGTCCAGCCCCAGGCCGCTGGGTGCGCTGCGGCGCGCGGCGTCGCGCGCGGCTTCCTGCAGCGGGCGCTGCGGCCGCAGCAGCTCGCTCGTCGGCCGCGCCACCGCGGCCTTGGGCTGAAGCTTGTTCAGGCCGACCGGAAAGCGCGGGCTCTTGCTCGTCATGCGAGCGCCACGCCGAGCCGCGACGCCCAGGCGCCACGCATCGCATGGTCGGTCAGGTCGACCTGCAACGGCGTGATCGAGACCGCTCCGGCGGCGACCGCATGGAAGTCGGTGCCCTCGGCGGCATCGCGCGCGTCGCCGGACGGGCCGATCCAGTAGATCGGCTCGCCGCGCGGGTTGGTCTGGTGGATCACCGGCTGGCTCGCGTGGCGCCGGCCCAGGCGCGTGATCAGCCGCGGCAGCGTCAGCGCATCGGCGCGGTTCGGGATGTTGACGTTGAGCAGCCAGGGTCCGGCCGGCGGGCCGCTGGCCAGCACTTCCTCGACGATCGCCCGCGCGGTGGCGGCGGCGGCGTCCAGGTGCGCCCAGCCCTTCTCGGCCTGCGAGAACGCGATCGCCGGCACGCCGAACAAGTAGCCCTCCATCGCCGCGGCGACAGTGCCCGAGTACAGCGTGTCGTCGCCCATGTTGGCGCCCTGGTTGATGCCCGAGAGCACCAGGTCCGGACGGTGCGGCAGCAGCCCGGTGAGCGCGACGTGGACCGAGTCCGACGGCGTGCCGTTGATGACCCGAAAGCCATTCACCGGCTCGCCGCGGGCTTCGAAGACCGACAGCGGCCGGTTCAGCGTCAGCGCGTTCGAGGTGCCGCTGGCGTTCTGCTCGGGGGCGATGACGTCGATCGTGCCCAGCCCCTCGCAGGCCTTGACGAGGGCGGCGATGCCGGGAGCGAGGTAGCCGTCGTCGTTGGCGATGAGGATGCGCATCGCGGCATTGTAGGGAGTCGTTACGTGGCGTCCGTCGCCTCGGCGACGGAGCCGGCGCGGCGACGCTGCCTAAGATCGCCGCCACCGGCACGAAGACGAGGAGACGACGATGCAAGCCTGGCTCTGCGAGACCCTGGAGGGCGTCGGCGCCCTGCGCTGGCGCGAACTGCCGACGCCCGAGCCGGCTGCCGGCGAGCTGCGCGTCGCCATCCGCGCCGCGAGCCTGAACTTCCCCGACCTGCTGATCGTCGAGGGCAAGTACCAGGCCAAACCCGCCCTGCCCTTCGTGCCGGGCGCCGAGTTCGCCGGCATCGTCGACGCGGTCGGCGCCGGCGTCACCACCTTCGCCGTCGGCCAGCCGGTCGCGGTGGTCGGCACCCACGGCGGCTTTGCCAGCCACGCCTGCGTCGACGCCAGCCGCGTGATCCCGCTGCCCGCCGGCTTCGCGCTCGAGGACGCGGCCGCATTCGCCTTCACCTACGGCACCTCGCAGCACGCGCTGATCGACCGCGGCGCGCTGCGTGCCGGCGAGACGGTGCTGGTGCTGGGTGCGGCCGGCGGCGTCGGCAGCGCCGCGGTGCAGATCGCCAAGGCAGCCGGGGCGCGTGTCATCGCGGCCGCGTCGAGCGCGGCCAAGTGCCGCCTGTGCCGCGAGATCGGCGCCGACGCGACCATCGACTACTCGCAGGAGGACCTGCGCCAGGCGCTGAAGACGCTGACCGACGGACGCGGCCCCGACATCGTCTACGACCCCGTCGGCGGCGCCTTCGCCGAACCCGCGCTGCGTTCGATCGCCTGGCGCGGGCGTTACCTGGTCGTCGGCTTCGCCGCGGGCAGCATCCCGGCGCTGCCCTGGAACCTGGCGCTGCTCAAGGGCGCGGCCATCGTCGGCGTGTTCTGGGGCGAGTTCGTGCGCCGCGAGCCGCAGGCCAGTGCAGCAGCCATCGCCGAACTGGCGCACTGGTACACGCAAGGCCGCATCAAGCCGGTGATCGACCGCCGCTACCCGCTGCAGGAACTGCCGGAGGCATTCGAACGCATGGCGTCGCGGCAAGCTCTGGGCAAGCTGCTGGTGGTACAAGGGAACTGAGGCAGGGGGTGGCACCGTTCCGGCAGCGTGGGTAAAGCGCTAGGATGGCGCCGACAAAGACGGGGAGGTCGGCTATGGCCGTCAAGGTGCTGATCCTGGAAGACAACCCGGTGGCGCGGAGTTTTCTCTGCCGGGTCGTGCGCGAGAGTTTCAGCGACGCGAACCACATCACCGAGGCCGGCGATCTGGAGAGTGCACGACGCCACATCACGCTGGCCGGTGGCGCCACCGGGCTGCACGGCGTCGACCCGTTCAAGCTCATATTGATCGACCTCGAGCTGCCCGACGGCAACGGGATGGAGCTGCTGGCCGAGCTGGCGCACTACCCGGCGACGAAGATCGTCACGACGCTGTACTCGGACGACGAGCACCTCTTCCCCGCCCTGCAGCACGGCGCCGACGGCTACCTGCTGAAGGAGGACCGTTTCGAGGTCCTGGTCGAGGAGCTGCAGAAGATCGTGCGCGGCCAGCCACCGCTGTCGCCGGCGATCGCGCGCCGCCTGCTGACCCACTTCCGCCACGGCGCCGGCCCCGACGTCGCACCCGACAGCGGCTTCGTCAACACCACCGGCTTCACGACCAGCCGGCCGGTGCCGATGGAAAAAGCCCTGCCCGAGCACGAGCGCCTGACGCCGCGCGAGAGCGAAGTCCTGACCTACCTGAGCAAGGGCTTCACGATCAAGGAGATCGCGAGCCTGATGGGCATCAAGTGGTTCACCGTGAACGACCACATCAAGTCCATCTACAAGAAGCTCAACGTCTCCAGCCGCGCCGAAGCCGCCGTGCTGGCGAGCAAGCAGGGATTGGTCTGAAGCCAGCGGCGGTCATCGAACCGCCGCTTCCCTCGCCATGACGGAACGTCCCGCCGTCCCCGGCGACTCCAGTTTCGGCAACTCGGCGCTCGAGCCCACGCTCGAGGCGCGCAGTGCCGCGCGCTGGGTCGGCTGGCGGCGCCAGCTGTTGCTGCTGCTGGCCGTCGCCGCCAGCCTGGGGCTCTTCGGCCTGATGCGCTGGGTGGCGGCGAGCCCGTCGCTGGACATCGTGCTGCTGGCCGGCCCGAGCGGCCCGCCCAGCATCCTCGCGACCTCGATCGCGGCGCTCGAGCCGATGACCGGGCGTGCGCCGATCGCGCTGCGCAATGCCGACGGCCAAGAGGTGCTGGTCGACGCGCAGCTGCTCGAGCGCTCGCCACGCTGGCAGGTCGACGACGCCGCGCGGCTGCGGCTGACGGCGCAGCAGGAGGCCCTGGCCACGGTGCTGGCGGGACACGAGGTCTTCATCGAGTTTCGCAACGGCGTCGAGATTCCGGTCCTGGCCCGGCCTCGCGGCATCGGCGGGCTGGGGCTGTTGTTCTGGCCGCTGGCGGCACTGGCGCTGACGCTGTACCTCGTCGGCGCTGCCGTACTGCTGGCACGACCGCAGGCGCGCAACCTGCTCTACCTGACGGTCTCGCTGAGCCAGGCGGCGACGCTGCTGTTCGTCGCCGTCGGATCGATGCGAGGCCTGGGCCTGCCGAGCGGCTTCGCGACCGTCGAGCCGATCGTGCGCATGGCGCTGGACCTGGCCACCGGCGCGGCGGTGGTGCACGCGTTCACGCTCCACCCCCGGCCGCTGCCATACCGGCTGGCGATCGCCGCCGCGGCCTGGCTGCCGGTGCTGCTGCTGCCGGCGCTGGCCCATGCCGGCACGCTGGTGCACGCCTGGTGGTGGACGCAGGCGGCGATGCTGGCGCAGGGGCTGGCGGCGCTGGCGACCATCCGCTGGTCCTACCGCATCGAAGCCAACCCGTTCGCTGCGGTGCTGCTGCGGCTGGGCACGATCAGCGTCGTCACCTTCGCGCTCGTCACGCTGGGCATGGGCGCGGCCGCCGGCAGCCCCGGCACGCCCGGTGCGATCGCAGCCGCGGGGCCGGTGATCTGGCACCTGTTCTTCGCCTCGCTGCTGCTGCTGGTGCCGTTCCTGTCGCGTTCGCGCATCGCGCTGCGCGAGCTGGCGATGCTGGCCGGCATCAGCACCATCGCCGTCTCGCTGGACCTGCTGTTCGTCGCCATCTTCTCGCTCGGCCCGTTCACCTCGCTGACGCTGGCCGTGTTCCTGGCGCTGGGCGCCTACGCCGGCGCGCGCCAGTGGATCCTGAACCAGACCATCGGCACCGAGGTGCTGACGACCGAACGCACCTTCGAGCAGCTCTACCGCGTCGCGCGCGAGCTGCAGAAGCGGCCGACGCGCTACTCGACGCTGGTCTCGGATCTGCTGCGCGACATCTTCGAGCCGCTGGAGGTGCTGCGCCTGGAGCGCGAGTCGGCGCGTTCGTCGGTCGTCGGCGGCGGCGCGGCGTTGGTGGTGCCGGTGAGGAGCGGGCGCAGCGGCGGCCGGCCGCTGTCGCTGGTGCTGCGCTTCGCGCGCCGCGGCCAGCGCCTGTTCTCGCGCGAGGACGCACGCCTGGCCGACCGCGTCGTCGACCAGTTGAAACGCGCCGTGGCCTACGACCAGGCGGTCGAACGCGGCCGCCACGAAGAACGGCTGCGCATCGCCCAGGATCTGCACGACGACATCGGCGCACGCCTGCTGACGCTGATGTACCAGGCGCAGACGCCGGAGATGGAGGACTACATCCGTCACACGCTGCTCGACCTGAAGACGCTGACGCGCGGGCTCGCCGCTTCGGAACACCGGCTCTCGCACGCCGCCGCCGAATGGAAGGCCGACCTGACGCAGCGCCTGAACGCGGCCCAGGTGCAGCTGGGCTGGTCGGTCGAGTACGACCGCGACGTGCGCCTGACGGTGGTGCAGTGGTCGGCGCTGACGCGCGTGATCCGCGAGCTGGTGACGAACTCGCTCTACCACGGCCACGCGACGCGGGTCGACGTGCAGCTGGTGCTGGCCGGCGCCCGCCTGAGCCTGCTGGTAGCCGACGACGGCGAAGGCCACGACCCGCAAGGCTGGGCCCACGGCCTGGGCCTGGGCGGCGTCAGGAAACGCGTGAAGCTGCTCGGCGGCGAGGTGCGCTGGCGCGAGAACGAGCCCTCGGGCATCGCCTGCGAGGTGCAACTGCCCGACTTCCAGACGCCCGACGAGGACGGCTGACCACAGCGGAGCCCCCCAAGGCGTCGCTCGCCAGGCGCAGGTCCTAACGGGGAGTCGGGCTCAGCGCTTCCAGCGCCGCCGCAGGTCCAGCAGGTGGGCGACGCCGGCGGCGGCCAGCCCCGCGGCAACCCAGGTCCAGGCGGCGCCCGCGAGCGCCGCGCGCACCGCCAGCATCAGCGCCAGCCCGGCGCACAGGTTGGCGGCGAAGTCGCGCGGCGCCAGGCCGCGGCCGGTGCGGGCGTGGAAGACCGCGAGCACCGCGGCTTCCAGCAGCGTGACGGCGATGACGAGGTCGACGAGCGCCACGCGCGGCCGTCAGACCCGCGCCAGCCCGAGCAGGTGCGCGATGTCCTTGAAGAAGATGCGCACGTGGGCCATCGGCTTGCGCCGCGTCAGGCGCTTGTTCATGTACGAGTCGAAGGTCAGCTGCTGCACGTCCTTGTCCTTGCAGATGCTGACGAAACGCTCGCGCCGCTTGTCGCTGGAATACCAGAAACGCTGCAGCATGCCCAGGATCCAGAAGACGCGGCCATGTTCGCGCATGAAGTTGCGGCGCGCGCTGGCCAGCGCCTTGGCGTCGCCGGTGCGCAGCATCTCCAGTACCGCCTCGCCGGCGAAGCGGCCGCCGGCCAGGGCGTAGTAGATGCCTTCGCCCGAGGCCGGCGCGACCACGCCCGAGGCGTCGCCGGCGAGCACGACGTCGCGGCCGTTGTCCCAGCAGCGCAGCGGCTTGAGCGGAATCGGCGCACCTTCGCGGCGGATCGTCTTGCACTCGGCCAGGCCGGCGTCCGCGCGCAGCTTGGCGGTGGCGTTGCGCAGCGAGAAGCCCTTGTCGGCGCTGCCGGTGCCCACGCTCATCGTCTTGCCGTGCGGGAACACCCAGCCGTAGAAGTCGGGCGAGATCGTGCCGCGGTAGTAGACGTCGCAGCGCGAAGGGTCGTAGTCGGGGTGGCCGGGCTCGGGCGCCTCGATGATCTCGTGGTAGGCGAACACGTACTCGACCTCGTGCGCGCAGGCGATCTGCTGGCGCGCAACCTCGGAGCGGGCGCCGTCGGCGCCGATGATCGCGCGGGCGCGCACCGCGGCCTCCTGGCCTTCGCCGCGCTCGCCCTTCTCGTGCGGGCGGTAGCGCACGATGGCGCAGCCGTCGGCATCGCGGTCGATGCGTTCGAAGGTGCCGGTGCGCCGCACAGCGCCGCACTGGCGCGCACGTTCGCGCAGCCACTCGTCGAACTGCTCGCGGTCGACCAGGCCGACGTAGCCGTTCTCGATGTGGATGTCGACCTTGACGTCGGTGGGCGAGATCATGCGCGCGCACAGCGCCTTGGCGACGATCATCTCGTCGGGGATGCCGAAGTCGCGGATCGCACGCGGCGGGATCGCGCCGCCGCAGGGTTTGATGCGGCCGGCGCGGTCCAGCAGCAGCACGCTGCGGCCCTGCCGCGCGATCTCGGTGGCCGCCGTGGCGCCGGCCGGGCCGCCGCCGACGACGACGACGTCGAAGGTCTCCAGTTGCATCTCAATCCACCTTTGCCACCGCGGGTTCGACATACAGGCGCGGCGTCGCGGTGGCACGCGGCCGGGCATCGATCTTGGCCGCCAGGAAAGCGGACAGCACGAACAGCAGCGCCTCGAAGGCGAAGACGCTGGAATAGGCGACGGAAGCTTCGCCCAGAAGCCAGTGCGCGAGGTCGCTGGCGCCGGTGCCGACGACTCCGCCCAGGCCGAAGGCCACGGCCTGAGCCGCGCCCCAGAGCCCCATGCGCACGCCTTCGCGGCCCTGCTTGCCCTCGCCGGCCAGGCGCATCATCGAACCGACGGCGGCGATCGAGAACGCGCCGTTGGCCACGCCGAGCAGGAACACCGTCGGCGTGAACGGCCAGCCGGGGCCGACGATGCCGGCCGCGACCAGCGACCCCAGGCAGAGCGCCGACGCGATGCAGCCGCCGACGGACCAGGCGCGCAGCGTGCCGAAACGCTGGCCGGCGAGCGCGACCAGGATCATCCCGGCGAGCACACCGCCGTGCTGCATGCCCGACAGCGAAGTCGACTCGCCCGGCGTGAACCCGAAGACGGTGCCGGCAAAGGGCTCCAGGATCAGGTCCTGGGCGCTGAAGGCCAGCATCGAGACGAAGATGAAGATCGTGAAGCGGCGCGCGTCGGTCTCCGACCAGACCTCGGCCAGCACCTGGCGGAAGTCGGGCTTGGCCTCGGCATCGGCCACCGGTGCCCGGCCTTCGCCTTCGACGCCGTAGAGCGCGATCGTCGCCAGCACGAAGGCCAGCACGGCGACGCCGGTCACGACAGCCATCAGGC
This sequence comes from Rubrivivax gelatinosus, assembly GCF_016583785.1. Classification (GTDB taxonomy): domain Bacteria; phylum Pseudomonadota; class Gammaproteobacteria; order Burkholderiales; family Burkholderiaceae_C; genus Rubrivivax; species Rubrivivax gelatinosus_B. The sequence goes on from NZ_NRRU01000006.1 coordinate 46,611, forward strand.
GTGCCGACGAATAAGGGTCCAGCAGCTTGCCGGCGACGCCGGCGGTCACGGCCAGGCCGACGATCATCATCATCCAGACGATGGTCGCGGCCGGCGCCCGCCGGCTCTCGTGCACACGCTGCGCCAGCAGCACCAGCAGCGAGGTGCCGGCCGCGCCGACGCCCAGGCCGATGACGACGAAGGAGACGAAGGCGGCGACGATGCCCGGCACACGCGCCACCGGCATCAACGCCACCGAAGCCGCGGCGCCGATGCCGCCGACGGCCAGCACCGCCAGCCCGCCGATGATCCAGGGCGTGCGCCGGCCGCCGACGTCGGAGCCGAAGCCCATGCGCGGGCGCAGCATCTGCACCATGTAGTGCACCGCGACCAGCAGCCCCGGCAGCAGCGCCGGCAGCGCCAGCTCGACGACCATGATGCGGTTGAGCGTCGAAGTCGTCAGCACCACCATCGCGCCGATGCAGGCCTGCACCAGCCCGAGGCGGACGACGGAGACCCAGCCGAAGTCCGGGCCCCGGCTCACGCGCCGCCCCCGGTGACGCGCAGCGCGAACGCGCTGACCATCATGCCGCTGACGAACAGCGGCACACCGAAGCCGCTGTAGAACAGCGCGCGCTTGACCGGGTCCTTCAGGAACCAGGCCATCAGCACGCCCTGGGCGACGAGCAGCGCGCCGATCGCGGTGGCATGCCAGGGCGCACCCCACTGCACCAGCATCGCGATGACGACGACCTGCGGCACCGCCATCACGAAGCAGGCGGTGCGCGCGGCGCCGTCGACGCCCAGGCGCACCGGCAGCGAGCCGACGCCCATCTTCTTGTCGCCTTCGATCGCCTTGAAGTCGTTGAGCGTCATGATGCCGTGCGCACCCAGGCTGTAGAGCAGCGCCAGCGCCAGCGAATGCGAGGCCGGCATCGCGCCGCCGGCCATCACCGCAGCACCGGTGACCCAGGCCAGGCCTTCGTACGAGATGCCGCAGGCGGCGTTGCCCCACCAGCCGTTCTGCTTGAGCCGCAGCGGCGGCGCGCTATAGGCCCAGGCGAGGATCAGGCCGAGCACCGCAGCACCGAAGCCCCAGGGTCCGAGCTGCGTGGCCACGACCAGCGACAGCACGGTCCAGCCGATGGCGATGTACAAGCCCCAGCGGCCGGGTATGCGGCCGCTGGGGATCGGGCGGTTGGGCTCGTTGATCGCGTCGACGTGGCGGTCGAACCAGTCGTTGACGGCCTGGCTGGTCGCGCAGACCAGCGGCCCCGCGAGCAGCACGCCGAGGAAGACGAGGATCCAGTTCGCCGTGATCGGCTGTCCCGATGCGACCACGCCGCACGAGAAAGCCCACATCGGGGGGAACCAGGTAATCGGTTTGAGCAACTCCGCTACAGCGGACAACGCGGGCCTTGCCATGGGGCTGAATCTTGCGCTTGACAAAACAGAGCGTCAATTGTCGTTGACACAATCCCTGCCTTAGGACAAGCTCAGCGGATGCTGATGAAGTCGGATGCCGCAGCCACAGGCGCGGCCGGAAAGCAGGATCGGGTTGCGCCGGTGGCGCTGGTGGTGGGAAGCGGGTTCGGCGGCATGGCCGCGGCGATCCGCCTGGCCGCCAAGGGCTACCGCGTCACCATTCTGGAAAAGCTCGACGCCCCGGGCGGGCGCGCCTACGTGCACCGGCGCGAGGGCCACGTCTTCGACGCCGGCCCGACCATCGTCACCGTGCCCTATCTCTTCGACGAGCTGTGGGCGCTGGCCGGGCGCAAGTTCAGCGACGACATCGAGCTGAAGTCGCTGGACCCGTTCTACCGCATCCGCTTCGACGACGGCGACCACTTCGACTACAGCGGCGACCCGGCGCGCATGCGCGCCGAAGTGCGCCGCATCTGCCCGTCCGACGCCGAAGGTTTCGAGCGCTTCATGCGCGAGGCCGACCAGTGCTACGAGCTGGGTTTCCGCACGCTGGGCGACAAGGCCTTCGACACCATCGGCGACCTGATCAAGGCGGCGCCGCTGATCGTCAAGCTGCGCGGCTGGCGCAGCCTGCACCAGATGGTTTCGAGCCATCTGAAGCACCCCAAGCTGCGCATCGCGATGAGCCTGCAGTCGCTGCTGATCGGCGGCAACCCGTTCTCGGTGACGAGCATGTACGCGCTCGTCAACGCGCTCGAGCGCCAATGGGGCGTGCACTGGGCGATGGGCGGCACCGGCGAGCTGATCCGCGGCCTGGTCGACGTCTTCGAAGGCATGGGTGGCACGCTGCGGCTGAAGTCCGAGGTCAGCCGCATCGAGATCGACAACGGCGTCGCCACCGGCGTGACGCTGGCCGACGGCGAGCGCATCGCCGCCGACATCGTCGTCTGCAACGGCGACACCGGCCACGTCTACAAGCACCTGGTCGACGCCCGCTGGCGCAAGCACTGGACCGACCAGCGCATCGAGCGCGGCCACTACTCGATGGGCCTGTTCGTCTGGTACTTCGGCACCGACCGACGCTACGAGGACGTGCCGCACCACATGATGGTGCTGGGCCCGCGCTACCGCGAACTGCTGCAGGACATCTTCAAACGCAAGAAGCTGGCCGGCGACTTCAGCATCTACCTGCACCGCCCGACCGCCACCGACCCGTCGATGGCGCCTGAGGGCTGCGACACCTTCTACGCGCTGATGCCGGTGCCGCACCTGGACAGCGGCACCGACTGGGAGACCCAGGCCGAGCCCTATCGCCAGTCGGTCCAGGAGGCACTGGAGCGCACCGTGCTGCCGGGCCTGGGCCAGCACCTGCGGGTGTCGTTCTGCACCACGCCGCTGGACTTCAAGCACCGGCTGCTGTCGTACAAGGGCGCCGGCTTCGGCCTGGAGCCGCTGCTGTTGCAGAGCGCCTACTTCCGCCCGCACAACCGCAGCGAGGACGTGAAGAACCTGTTCATGGTCGGCGCCAGCACCCACCCGGGCGCCGGCGTGCCGGGCGTGATCATGTCGGCCAAGGCGCTGGAGTCGGTGCTGCCCGACCCGGCGACGTTCGGGCGGCGCTGAAGCTGCAGGCCGGCCTGGCGCCGGCCTCGGCCCGGGGCCGGCCTATTTCTCGGCTTCGGCCGGCGTGCCGCTGCCCAGGTCGCCCAGGCCGTAGCGGCGCAGCTTGACGTACAGGCTCTGGCGCGACAGGCCCAGCATTTCCGCCGCCGACGCGCGGTTGTCGCGCGTGAGTTCGAGCGCGGCCTCGATGCACAGCTGCTCGATCAGGTCGGTGGTCTCGCCGACGATGTCCTTCAGCGGCACCCGGCCGACGAGTTCGGTCAGTTGCCCAACCGAACGCGGCAGCTCGCGCGTCGTGCGTGCGTCGTGGCCCGCCAGGCGGCGGCCGACGTCGCGGATCGTGAAGCCCAGGAAGGGCCGGTCGCCCGGCGCCACCATCGTCGCCGAGATCTCGACGTCGGTGACGGCGCCGTATTCGCCACGCAGCGTGGTCGCGAACAGGCGCACCTGGCCGCGCTGGCGCAGGTTGGAGATCATCACGCTCAGGTCGACACCGGTGCGGCCGAGCCAGCGGTCCAGCGTCTCGCCGCGCACCTGCTCCTCGGTCGTCAGCTGAGCCAGCTCGACGAAAGCCGGGTTGGCCGAGATCACCCGGCCTTCGAGATCGGTGACGACCAGGCAGTCGGGTGCGCTCTGCACCAGCTTGAGCAGCATCGAGCCGGTCGACGGCGCCACCTCGGTGCTGACCTGCGACTGCACGCGCGACAGGCGCACGAGGAAGTGCGAAACCAGGTCCTGGCGGTAGGTCGAGACTGCCACCGTGACCTCGCCGCGGGCGTCCGACAGCTCGGCCCGACCCTCGTCGGCACGGCCGGTGGCACGCACGCCGGCCAGCAGCAGGTTGAGCTGCTCGGCGCCGTGCGCATCGACGCCGGTCGGGAAGGCCAGCCCGACCAGGCTGCCGGTGCCGCCTTCGGCGAGCAGCCGGGTCGCGGCCGGGTTGGCTTCAAGGATCTTCTGCGTCGTCGCGTCGACGACGAGCACGGCTTCGGACGCCACCTGGAACAGGTGGCGGTAACGGGTCTCGGCGTGGCGGAACTTCCAGTAGTCGCGCTCCATCGCCTGCTGCGCCTCGACCAGGCGCTGCTGCAACGCAGCCACCGCGCGCAGGTCGCGGCCGAAGCCGAGCACGGTGCCGCCACGGCCTTCACTGCCTCCGAGGCGCACGGCGACGAAGAGCAAGGGCACTTCGCGCTCGCCGGAGAGCACGAAATTCAGGTGGCGCCAGCGGATCGGGCCGACCGCATCGGGCGCGGCCTCGCGCAGCAGGGCCTCGACCTTGTCGCGGCTTTCCGGCGTGACGACGTCGATCCAGCGCTTGTCGATCCACTCCGCACCCGCCTCGCGCGCGAAGTCATCGCTGCTGCAGGCGAGATCGCGCACGACGCCATGGGCGTCGACCACCAGCGTAATGTCGTTCGCAACCGACAACAGCGCCCCGGCCGTCTCGGCGTTCACGCCGCCGAACGTCTTCTCCGGTGCTCCAAACGGTCTCATTCGGAGACCCGCCTTTCAGCTCTTAAATACTGCGTTGATCGAAACAGCGGCACTTGGTTCATGCAGCCGCTTCCGAATACCGACTCCTGCAGCCGCCTATTCATCGTCGGCCCACTCTTGCGGCGACGAGCCGCGAGGCCAGCGCCGGCGCATCGCGTGCGTCGTTCGCGGTGCCGTCGGCACCGACTTCCGCCGCCCGCTCGGGGTCGGCAGCAAACACCGGGCCACCGACCAACACCGCGAGGGCGCGGTTGCGGGAAGCGCGGCGCATCGTCGTGATGCCTTCGCGCAGCCGGTCCAGCCGCGCCTCGACACCGACGGAGATGCCGACGACGTCGAACCACTCGCGCCGCAGGCGGCGCACCGGGTCGATCGAACGGCTGTCCAGTTCGCAGACCACTTCCCAGCCGGCCTGGCGAAAGAACTCCGCCACCATCGACAGGCCGAAGGTGTGCTGCTCGCCGGCAGCCGGCAGCAACAGCGCCCGGTGGCCGTCGACCGGCAGCTGGTGGTCGTGTCCGAGCGAGGGGCTCAGCCCACGCATGATGCGGTGCAGGCGCCCGAGCGCGACGGTGACGTCGCTGAACATCACCAGGTCCTGCTCCCACATCTGGCCGAGCTGGCGCGCAGCCGGGGCGAGCAGATCAAGATAGATGGACTCGACCGGCACGCCGCGCTCGCGCAACTGGACGATGGTCGCGGTCCAGCCGGCGTCACCCGATGCGAGCACGCACTCGACGAATGCCGGCAGCTCCTCCGGCGCGAGCGAGTCCTCACGTCCGGCCTGGGCAGCGCGCGCGACCAGGGGCGCGAACTCGCTCTCGATGCTGCGCACGATGCGCGCGAAAGGCTCGGGCAGGCGACGGACGCCGGCGTCCGTCTGCTCGCCTTCGACGACCGAAGCCCGCTCGGCCCTCGCGGCGCAGACGGCCGGGCTCACGGTCGGGCTCCGCGCGACTGCGGGGCCTCGGCCGTATCCGGCGACGACGCACAGACGAGCACGCCCGCCGGGCGGCGCGCACGGCGCGTCAGCGGTACCGGTACTCCGGCGTCGATCATGGCGAGCATTTCCCCTCAGCGCAGGTGACTGGAACCCACACAAGTCAAGGGTAGTGTCAGGTTCGCATGACGTCAACCCCTGTTGACATCAGGGGTGTCCCCGCATAGATTCTGAGTCATGGGTCACAGGACCAACATCGATCGCGGCCCCACGGCGCCGCGCGTTCCCCCGCTGTACACGCCCGAAGAGCGCCTGCGGCGCGACCGTTCGCCCTGGACGATCGTGCAAGGCGTGCTCGCGCCGCTGCAGTTCCTCGTCTTCCTGATCAGCCTCGTGCTGGTGCTGCGCTTCCTGATCACAGGTCAAGGCCACGACGCGGCGACGATCTCGATCGTCGTCAAGACGCTGGTGCTCTACACCATCATGATCACCGGCGCGATCTGGGAGAAGGACGTCTTCGGCGTCTACCTCTTCCACCCCTCTTTCTATTGGGAAGACGTGTTCAGCATGCTGGTGCTGGCGCTGCACACCGCCTACCTCGTGGCGCTGGTGACCGGCTCGCTTGATGCCCATCAACAAATGTGGCTGGCACTCGCAGCGTACGCGACCTACGTCATTAACGCCGGCCAGTTCATCCTTAAGCTGCGGGCCGCGCGTTTGAGCGCACAGCCGGAAGCCTACGCATGAATGCCGTCATCGACATCGTCCCTGCACCGCTGCAGCAGGGCTGTGGCGACGCCCCTGTCCTGCGCGAGCGTGGACAGCGGGAGGTATTTTGCGGGCTCGCCGGCATCGTCTGGCTGCACCGCAAGATCCAGGACGCCTTCTTCCTCGTCGTCGGGTCGCGCACCTGCGCCCATCTGCTGCAGTCGGCCGCTGGCGTGATGATCTTCGCCGAGCCGCGTTTCGCGACCGCGATCATCGACGACCGTGATCTCGCCGGCCTGGCCGACGCCAACGACGAACTCGACCGCGTCGTCACGCGGCTGCTCGAGCGCCGTCCCGACATCAAGATGCTCTTCCTCGTCGGCTCGTGCCCGTCGGAAGTCATCAAGCTCGACCTGAGCCGCGCCGCCGAGCGCCTGTCGCGCAGCTTCACGCCGCGCGTGCGCATCCTGTCCTATACCGGCAGCGGCATCGACACCACCTTCACCCAGGGCGAAGACACCTGCCTGACGGCGCTGGTGCCCGAGCTGCCGGCGAGCGAGCAGCGTTCGCTGATGGTCGTCGGCTCGATCGCCGACATCGTCGAAGACCAGTTCCGCCGCGTCTTCGACGGCCTGGGCATCGGTCCGGTGCATTTCTTCCCGGCGCACCATGCCGCCGAGATGCCGCCGGTGGGCCCCGAGACACGCTTCGTGCTCGCCCAGCCCTTCCTCGCCGACACCGCGCGCGCGCTCGAACTGCGCGGCGCCAAGCGCCTGCCCGCGCCCTTCCCCTTCGGCGCCGAAGGCACGACGCTGTGGCTGCAGGCGATCGCCCGCGAGTTCAACGTCGAAGCGACCAAGTTCGTCTCGGTCGTCGGCCCGCGCCGCGAGCGCGCCGCACGCGCGCTGGCGCGCCACCGCATGCAGCTCGAAGGCCGCAAGGTCTTCTTCTTCCCCGACTCGCAGCTCGAGGTGCCGCTGGCCCGGTTTCTCGCGCGCGAAATGGGCATGGTGCCGGTCGAAGTCGGCACGCCTTATCTGCACCGCCAGCTGCTCGCGCCCGAACTGGCGCTGCTGCCGGCCGGTACCCAAATCTCCGAGGGCCAGGACCTGGAGCGACAACTCGACCGCTGCCGCGCCGCACGCCCGGACATCGTCGTCTGCGGCTTGGGGCTGGCCAATCCGCTGGAAAGCGAGGGGCTCACGACCAAGTGGTCGATCGAGCTCGTGTTCACGCCCGTGCACGGCTTCGACCAGGCCGCCGACCTGGCCGAACTGTTCACGCGCCCGCTCGCGCGGCGGATGAAACTGGTCGCCTGACATGCAGTTGACGCTCTGGACCTATGAAGGCCCGCCGCACGTCGGTGCGATGCGGGTCGCCACCGCGATGGAGGACGTGCACTACGTTCTGCACGCACCGCAAGGCGACACCTACGCCGACCTGCTGTTCACGATGATCGAGCGGCTGCCGCGGCGCCCGCCGGTCACCTACACGACCTTCCAGGCGCGCGACCTGGGCAGCGACACCGCGGACCTGTTCAAGACCGCCTGCTCGCAGGCCTACGAACGTTTCCGCCCGAACGCGATGCTGGTCGGTGCCTCGTGCACCGCCGAACTGATCCAGGACGACCCGGGCGGCCTGGCGCGTGCGCTCAACCTGCCGGTGCCCATCGTGCCGCTGGAGCTGCCGTCCTACCAGCGCAAGGAAAACTGGGGCGCCTCGGAAACCTTCTACCAGATCGTGCGCACGCTCGCCGGCCCGCACGCTCCGGCTCCCGGCAGCAAGCGCGCCCCGCGCGACGCCGGCGTCGCGCCGAGCTGCAACCTGCTGGGCGCGACGGCGCTGGGTTTCCGCCACCGCGACGACGTGCGCGAGATCACCGGCCTGCTGAACGAACTCGGCGTCGAGGTGCGCACGGTCGCGCCGCTGGGCGCCTCGGCCGACGACATCGCCCACCTGGGCGACGCCGACTTCAACGTCGTGCTCTACCCCGAGACCGGCGCGCAGGCCGCGAGCTGGCTGCAGCGCTTCTTCGGCCAGCCCTTCACGAAGACGATCCCGATCGGCGTCGGCGCGACCAAGGCCTTCATCGCCGAGGTGCTGCAACTCGCCGGGCTGCCGGCAGACACGCCGCTGCCCGACTCGCTGTCGCGTTCGCCCTGGTACTCGCGTTCGGTCGACTCGACCTACCTCACCGGCAAACGTGTCTTCATCTTCGGCGACGCCACCCACGTCATCGCCGCGGCGCGTGTTGCGCACCAGGAGATGGGCTTCACCGTCGTCGGCCTGGGCACCTACAGCCGCGAGTTCGCACGCGACGTGCGCGATGCCGCCAAGCTCTACGGCGTCGAGGCGCTGATCACCGACGACTACCTCGAGGTCGAGGCCAAGGTCGCCGAGCTGCAGCCCGAGCTGGTGCTGGGCACGCAGATGGAGCGCCACATCGCCAAGCGCCTGGGCGTGCCGTGCGCGGTGATCTCGTCACCGGTGCACGTGCAGGACTTCCCGGCGCGCTATTCGCCGCAGATGGGTTTCGAAGGTGCCAACGTCATCTTCGACACCTGGGTCCACCCGCTGATGATGGGGCTGGAAGAACACCTGCTGACGATGTTCCGCGGCGACTTCGAGTTCCACGACGGTGCCGCCGCCTCGCATCTGGGGCGGGCAACGGCCGCGTCCGCACCGGCCCGAAGCGAAGAAGTCGCCGCCGACACCACCCCCGAGACCACGCCGGCAGCGGCGCTGGCCCCTCCCGCAGCTTCTTCCGCGGCTATCGCCGTCGCCCAATGGGCGGCCGATGCGCAGAAGGAACTGCAGAAGATCCCGTTCTTCGTGCGCGGCAAGGCACGTCGCAACACCGAACGCTTCGCCGCCGAGCGCGGCCTCGCCACCATCACCGTGGAAACGCTGTATGACGCCAAGGCGCACTTCGGGCGTTGACGCGACGCCCATCCGGGTCGTCATCGTCACGATGGACACCCACCTGGCGAGCGCTGCCGAGCGCGCGCGGGCGAACCTGCGGCGCGTGCTGCCGGGGCTGGAACTGACGCTGCACGCCGCCTCCGACTGGGCCAACGAGCCCGAAGGGCTGCAGCGCTGCATCGCGGACATCCAGCGCGGCGACATCGTCATCGTGACGATGCTCTTCCTCGAGGACCACTTCCTGCCGCTGATGCCGGTGCTGCAGCAGCGCCGCATGGAGTGCGACGCGCTGGTCTGCGCGATGTCCGCGGCCGAGGTCGTCAAGCTGACGCGCCTGGGCGGCTTCGACATGGACAAGCCGGCCTCCGGCCCGCTGGCCCTGCTCAAGCGCCTGCGCGGCAACAAGGACAAGGCCGCCACCGGCGGCGCCGCGCAGATGAAGATGCTGCGCCGCGTGCCGCAGTTGCTGCGTTTCATCCCGGGCACCGCCCAGGACGTGCGCGCCTACTTCCTGACGCTGCAGTACTGGCTGGGCGGCTCGGAAGAGAACGTCTTCAACATGGTGCGTTTCCTCGTCGACCGCTACGCGGCCGGCGAACGCGCCGCGCTGCGTGGCCGCGCCAAGCCGGCGGCGCCGGTCGAATACCCGGACGTCGGCATCTACCACCCGCGCATGAAGGGCCGCATCGGCGAAGACGCCGCGGCGCTGCCCAAGGTCGTCAAGGACGGCGAGAGCAAGGGCCGCGTCGGCCTGCTGCTGCTGCGTTCGTACCTGCTGGCCGGCAACTCGGCGCACTACGACGGCGTCATCGCCGCGCTCGAGGTCCAGGGCCTGCAGGTCGTGCCGGCCTTCGCCTCGGGCCTAGATTCGCGCCCGGCGATCGAACGTTTCTTCATGAAGGACGGCAAGCCGACGGTGGATGCCGTCGTCTCGCTGTCGGGCTTCTCGCTCGTCGGCGGCCCGGCCTACAACGACGCTCGTGCCGCCGAGGAGATCCTCGCCCAGCTCGACGTGCCCTACATCGCCGCGCACCCGGTCGAGTTCCAGACGCTGGGCGAATGGGGCGGTTCCGACCGCGGCCTGCTGCCGGTGGAAAGCACCATCATGGTTGCGATCCCCGAGCTCGACGGCGCCACCAGCCCGACGATCTTCGGTGGCCGCTGCGGCGCCGCCGGCACCACCTGCGCCGGCTGCGACAAGGGCTGCCAGTTCGGCGCCAGCGACAACGCGCAGGACATGCGCAGCTGCTCCGAACGCACCGCCACGCTGGCCGCACGCGTCGCGCGCCTGGTGTCGCTGCGCCGCGCCGAACGCGCCCAGCGCAAGGTCGCGGTCGTGATCTTCAACTTCCCGCCCAACGCCGGGAACATCGGCACCGCCGCCTATCTGTCGGTGTTCGAGAGCCTGTACGAGACCCTCAAGGGCATGAAGGCCCAGGGCTACGCGGTCGAGGTGCCGGAAAACGTCGACGCGCTGCGCGACACGGTGCTCAAGGGCAACGCCCAGACCTACGGCGCCGACGCCAACGTGCACGCCTTCATCCCCGTCGACGACCACGTGCGCCACGAACGCTGGTTGAAGCAGATCGAGGCCCAGTGGGGCCCGGCGCCGGGCCGCCAGCTCACCGACGGCCGCTCGATCTTCGTGCTCGGCGCCCAGTTCGGCAACGCGCTGGTCGCGATCCAGCCGAGCATGGGCTACGAAGGCGACCCGATGCGGCTGCTGTTCGAACACGGCTTCGCCCCGACGCACGCGTTCTCGGCCTTCTACCGCTACCTGCGCGACGACTTCAAGGCCGACGCGGTGCTGCACTTCGGCACCCATGGCGCGCTCGAGTTCATGCCCGGCAAGCAGACCGGCATGTCGGGCATGTGCTGGCCCGACCGCCTGATCTCGGACCTGCCCAACTTCTATCTCTACGCCTCGAACAACCCGTCCGAAGGCGCGATCGCCAAGCGCCGCGCCGCGGCGACGCTGATCAGCTACCTGACGCCGCCGGTGGCCCAAGCCGGGCTGTACCGCGGCCTGCTCGAGCTGAAGGCCTCGCTGGAACGCTGGCGTGCGCTCGACCCGGACGCGGCCGAGCGTGCCGACTACTCCGGCGTCATCCAGGCCCAGGCCGCCGAGCTCGATCTCGCCCCGGCCGAACCGGTGTGGACGCCGGAACAGGCGCAAGCCGAGGTCCAGCGTCTGACGGCAGCCGTGCTCGAGCTCGAATACACGCTGATCCCGCACGGCCTGCACGTCGTCGGCCGGGCGCTGACCGAAGCCCAGCGCGTGGACATGCTGATGTCGATGGCCGGCGACACGCCGCCAGAGCGTTCGGTGGTGGAAGCCATCGTCGCCGGCGCCAAGCCTGCGGGCCACGACGACTTGATCCGCGCCAACCGCCTGCTGGCCGAAGACACCGAGGTCGCCGGCATCCTGCGTGCGCTCGACGGCCGCTTCGTGCCACCGGCGCCGGGCGGCGACCTGCTGCGCACGCCCGAGGTGCTGCCGACCGGCCGCAACCTGCACGGCTTCGACCCCTTCCGCATCCCCAGCGCGTTCGCGGTGAAGGACGGCGCGCGCCTGGCGCAGCTGCTGATCGACCGCCACGTTGCCGACGGCAATGCCTTGCCCGAATCGGTCGCGCTGGTGCTCTGGGGCACCGACAACCTGAAGACCGAAGGCGGCCCGATCGGCCAGGCGCTGGCGCTGATGGGCACGACGCCGCGTTTCGACAGCTACGGCCGCCTCGCCGGCGCGACGCTGATCCCGCTGGAACAACTGGGCCGCCCGCGCATCGACGTCGTCATCACGCTGTCGGGCATCTTCCGCGACCTGCTGCCGCTGCAGATCAAGCTGCTGGCTGAAGCCGCCTACCTGGCTGCCACCACCGACGAGCCGGCCGAGCAGAACTTCGTGCGCAAGCATGCGCTGGCCTACATGCAGCAGCACGGCTGCGACATGGAGACGGCCTCGCTGCGCGTCTTCGGCAACGCCGACGGCACCTACGGCTCCAACGTCAACAACCTGGTCGAGAACGGCCGCTGGGACGACGAGGACGAACTCGCCGAGACCTACAGCCGCCGCAAGGGCTTCGCCTACGGCCGCGCTGGCAAGCCGATGCAGAAGGCCGAGTTGCTGCAGAGCGTGCTCGCCGACGTCGACCTCGCCTACCAGAACCTCGACTCGGTCGAGCTGGGCGTGACGACGGTCGACACCTACTTCGACACCCTGGGCGGCATCAGCCGTGCGGTGCGCCGCGCCAAAGGCGGCGCCGCGACGCCGGTCTACATCGGGGACCAGACCAAGGGCGACGGCACGGTGCGCACGCTGTCCGAGCAGGTGGCGCTCGAGACCCGCACGCGCATGCTGAACCCGAAGTGGTACGAAGGCATGCTGGAACACGGCTACGAAGGCGTGCGCCAGATCGAGGTCCACGTGACCAACACGATGGGCTGGTCGGCGACGACCGGCCAGGTGCAGCCCTGGGTCTACCAGCAGCTCACCGAGACCTTCATGCTCGACCCCGAGATGCGCGAGCGCCTCGCGCGTCTGAACCCCGCCGCCTCGGCGAAGGTGGCCAATCGCCTGATCGAAGCGTCCGAACGCCAGTACTGGGCGCCGGACCCGGAAGTGCTCGAAGCCCTGCGCCGCGCCGGCGAAGAGCTGGAAGACCGCCTCGAAGGTGTATACGAAGGAACTCCAGCATGACGACGACGATCACGCGGGCACAGTACGCCCGGACCGCGGAGACGCGGGCATGAACACGACCACGATCTCTCCGAGCCAGATCGGCCGCGGCGCTCGCCCTGACGGCGACGGCAGCGTGCAAGTGCAGATGGAAACCGGCGCCAAGCTCGGCAACGCCAAGATCTTCGCGATCTACGGCAAGGGCGGCATCGGCAAGAGCACGACCTCCAGCAACCTGTCGGTGGCTTTCAGCAAGCTCGGCAAGCGCGTGCTGCAGATCGGCTGCGACCCGAAACACGACTCGACCTTCACGCTGACCAAGCGCATGGTGCCCACCGTCATCGACGTGCTCGAGACGGTGAACTTCCACCCGGAAGAGCTGCGTGTCGAGGACTTCGTCTTCGAAGGCTACAACGGCGTCATGTGCGTCGAAGCCGGCGGCCCGCCGGCGGGCACCGGCTGCGGCGGCTACGTCGTCGGCCAGACCGTCAAGCTGCTGAAGGAGCACCACCTGCTCGAAGAGACCGACGTCGTCATCTTCGACGTGCTCGGCGACGTGGTCTGCGGCGGTTTCGCCGCCCCGCTGCAGCATGCCGACCGGGCGCTGATCGTCACCGCCAACGATTTCGACTCGATCTTCGCCGCCAACCGCATCGTCCAGGCGATCGGCGCCAAGGCGAAGAACTACAACGTGCGCCTGGGCGGCATCATCGCCAACCGCTCCGACGCCACCGACCAGATCGACAAGTTCAACGACCGCATCGGCCTGCGCACGATGGCGCGCATCCCGGCGCTGGACGTGATCCGCAAGAGCCGGCTGAAGAAGGCCACGCTGTTCGAGATGGAAGACACGCCCGAAGTGCGGGCGGTGCAGGCCGAGTACCTGCAGCTCGCCCAGCGCCTGTGGGACGGCGTCGACCCGCTGTACTGCGAGCCGATGCGCGACCGCGACATCTTCGACCTGCTGGGTTTCGATTGAGCGCCATGGACAACGCCAGCTATCAGAACCGCCGCGGCGAGGTCGAGCACTACTTCGACCGCACCGCCGCCCAGACCTGGGCGCGGCTGACCTCGGACGCCCCGGTCAGCGGCGTGCGCGCCACCGTGCGCGCCGGCCGCGACCGCATGCGCACGACGCTGCTGTCCTGGCTGCCGCAGGACCTGCGCGGCCGGCGCGTGCTCGACGCCGGCTGCGGCACCGGCGCGGCCTCGATCGAACTCGCGCGCCGTGGCGCCGACGTGCTCGCGATCGACCTGTCGCCGACGCTGGTCGGCTTCGCCCGCGAACGCCTGCCCGAGTCGCTCGGCCCGGGCTCGATCGACTTCCGCAGCGGCGACATGCTCGACGCCGCGCTCGGCCGCTTCGACCACGTGATCGCGATGGATTCGGTGATCCATTACGACGCGCCCGACGCGGTACAGGCGCTGGCCCGACTGGCCGAACGCACCTCGACCTCGATGGTGTTCACCTTCGCGCCGCGCACTGCGCTGCTGGCGCTGATGTTCGCCGTCGGCCGCGCCTTCCCGCGCGGCGACCGCTCGCCGTCCATCGTGCCGGTGGCGCCCGAGAAGCTGCGCGCGCTGATGGCGGCGCATCCGGATCTGGGCGACTGGCAGTGGGGCCGCAGCGAGCGTGTTTCCAGCGGCTTCTACACCTCGCAAGCCACGGAGTGGAGACGCACTTGAAGGCAACCCCGGCCCTGCCCGACCCGCTGCGCGAATGGCTGCAGCGCGTCGTGCCGCGCCTGATGCCTTTTGCCGACGCCGCCAGCCCGGGGCTGCCGCTGCCGCGCCTGCTGCGCCTGGCGCTGTTCCAGGTCTCGGTCGGCCTGGCCACGGCGCTGCTGGTGGGCACGCTCAATCGCGTGATGATCGTCGAGCTCGGCGTGCACGCCTGGATCGTCTCGATCATGGTCGCGCTGCCGATGCTGGCGGCGCCCTTCCGGGCCTTCGTGGGTTTTCGCTCCGACGTGCACGCCTCGGTCATCGGCTGGCGCCGCGTGCCCTACATCTGGCTGGGCACGCTGATGCAGTTCGGCGGCCTGGCGATCATGCCGTTCGCGCTGCTGGTGCTGACCGGCCAGGGCCAGCTCGGCCTGGGCTGGGTCGGGCAGATCTTCGCCGGCATCTCGTTCCTGCTGGTCGGCGCCGGCCTGCAGACGACGCAGACCACCGGCCTGGCGCTGGCGACCGACCTGGCAAGCGAAGAGTCCCGCCCGCGTGTCGTCGCGCTGATGTACGTGATGCTGCTCGTCGGCCTGGTCGGCGGCGGCATGAGCTGCGCGGCGCTGCTGTCGGACTTCTCAGAGCAGCGCCTGGTGCAGGTCGTGCAGGGTGCGGCGCTGCTGACGGTGGCACTGAACCTGATCGCCGTCTGGAAGCAGGAAGCGCGCGACCCGAACCGGCGCCGCAGCAAGGACCAGCCCGCGCCCGAGTTCCGCACGATGTGGCGCGGCTTCATCGAGCAGCCCGACGCGCGCCGCTTCCTGTGGATGGTCGGCCTGGGCACCGCGGCCTTCAACATGCAGGACATCGTGCTCGAGCCTTACGGCGGCGAGATCCTGAAGCTGAGCGTCAGCGCCACCAGCACCCTGACGGCGCTGCTGGCGGCCGGCTCGCTGGTCGCGTTCGCGCTCGCTGCACGCTTGCTGGCGCGCGGCTCGGACCCCTTGCGCGTGGCCGCCAGCGGTGCCGTCGTCGGGCTGCCGGCCTTTGCGCTCGTGCTGTTCGCCGCGCCGCTGGACTCGCCGATGATGTTTCGCGTCGGCACCGTGCTCATCGGCTTCGGCGCCGGGCTGTTCTCCGTCGGCACGCTGACCGCGGCGATGGGGATGGAGCGCCGTGAACACGTCGGCCTGGCGCTCGGCGCCTGGGGCGCCGTGCAGGCCACGGCGGCGGGTGGTGCCGTTGCGGCCGGCGGTGCCGTGCGCGACCTCGTGTCGGGCATGGCGACTCAAGGTTTGCTCGGACAGGTACTGGTCAGCCCCGTGACCGGTTATACGTTCGTGTATCAGTTCGAGATCGTCCTGCTGTTCGCGGCGCTCGTCGCGATCGGCCCGCTGGTAGGCCGCGCGGGGCGGCGGCGGCAGACTGCACAAAACCAATTCGGACTGGCCGATTTCCCCGGCTAGCGAGATTCGCGAGAAGGAGAACCCCATGGGAACTGGTGCCATCACATCCTACGTCGACGTTGCGCAGCTCGTGCTGTACGCCTTCTGGGCGTTCTTTGCGGGCCTTGTCTATTACCTCGTGCGCGAGAACCACCGCGAGGGCTACCCTGACATGGACAGCGGCACGGGCCGCGGTGTCATCACCGGCTGGCCGGTGCCCGACGCCAAGACCTACAAACTCGCCGACGGCCATGAACACGTCGTGCCGAAGGCCGAGCCGTCGCAGGCCGACATCGCCGCCGAACCCGCGCACGCCTGGACCGGCGCGCCGCTGGTCCCGACCGGCAACCCGCTGCTCGCCGGCGTCGGCCCGGGCTCGTGGACCGAACGTGCCGACCGCGTCGACACCGACGGCGACGGCGGCGTTCGCATCCTGCCGCTGCGCCTGGTGCCGGACTTCGACGTCGCCCATCAGGACCGCGATCCGCGTGGCCTGCCGGTGGTCGGCGCCGACGGCGTCGAAGCCGGAACGGTCGTCGACCTCTGGGTCGACACGCCGGAAAACCTGTTCCGTTACCTCGAAGTCGAACTGCCCGGCGGTGCGCGCAAGCTGCTGCCGATCAACTTCGTCAACTTCAAGCGTGACGCGGTCAAGGTCAAGGCCATCCTCGGCTCGCAGTTCGCCGACGTGCCGACGACCAAGCACCCGGAACAGGTGACGATGCTGGAAGAAGAGAAGATCTGCGCCTACTACGGCGCCGGCACGCTGTACGCCGAGCCGTCGCGGCAGGAGCCCCTGCTGTGACACAGGGCCACCGGCACACCACCGGGCACGAGCACGATTACGAGCCCGTGCACGGCCTGCCGGAGGTCCTGCCTGTCCAGGAGCACATGCTCTGGCAGGGCAGCCCCGACTGGCGCGCGCTCGCCCGGCGCGCCTTTCACGTGCCCGCGCTGGTGCTGTACTTCGCCGCCGTTCTGGCGGCGCGTGTCGCTTACGTGCTGAGCCAGGGCGGCAGTTCCGTCGACGCACTGCGTGCGCTCGTCGTGCTGCTGCCGCTGGTCGTGTTCGCGATCGCGCTGATCGTCGGTCTCGCGTGGCTGACCGCTCGCGGTTCGGTCTACACGATCACCGACCGGCGTGTCGTGATGCGCGTGGGCATCGTGCTGACCGTCACCTTCAACATCCCGTTCAAGCGCATCGCCGCCGCCGGGCTGCGCCGTCATCGCGACGGCACCGGCGACATCCCGATCGCGCTGCTCGGCACCGACCGCATCGCCTTCCTGCACATCTGGCCGCACGTGCGCCCCTGGCGCTTCAGCAAGCCCGAGCCGATGCTGCGCTGCGTTCCCGATGCCGAGACCGTCGCGCGGCAGCTCTCCGAGGCCTGGTCGCGGGCCAACGAGACGCCGGCCGTTCCGGCCGCTGCCACCGACGGCCGCAGCGCCGCCGGCACGCTGGCCGGCCATGGCGCTGCCGCATGAGCGACGCGATGCCTGAGCAGACGCCGTATCTGACGCGCGGGCCGCTGATCGCCATCGGCCTGGCGCTCGTCGCCGTCATCATCGGCGTGGCCGCGGTGCGCATGAGCGGCCAGACCATACGCGCGCCCGACGGCGAGCCCGTCGCCGTGCGTGCGCTGAGATTCGAGGACCGACCCGACGGCAGCATCGCCGTCATCGACGCACGCGACGGCGTGCAGGTCGAATCGGTCCAGGGCGAGGCCGGGTTCCTCCGTGGGGCCCTGCGTGCACTCGCCCGCGAACGTCACAAG
Source organism: Rubrivivax gelatinosus (assembly GCF_016583785.1). GTDB lineage: Bacteria > Pseudomonadota > Gammaproteobacteria > Burkholderiales > Burkholderiaceae_C > Rubrivivax > Rubrivivax gelatinosus_B. The sequence continues at coordinate 64,269 of NZ_NRRU01000006.1, forward strand.
CGGGGCCTGGGCCCCGAACAGGCGTTCGAACTTGTCGCCCGGAACGACGGTCGGCTGACGCTGATGGACCCGGCAACGGGCCAGCGCATCGACCTGGAGTCCTTCGGCCCGACCAACGCAGCCGTGTTCGCACGTCTACTGAAGGTCGACAACCAGCAGGCTCCAGCCCGCTGACACACCACGGAGACCCCTCATGCTCGCGACCCCGACGATAGAGTCACCCGAAGAGGCCGCCCGCAGGGCCAAGGAGAGCACGCTCCTGAGCCCGCGCTTCTACACCACCGACTACGCCGCGATGAACCGGATCGACGTCTCCTCGATCCGCGCGGAGTGGGAGGCGATGCTGTCCGAGTACGAGGGCGACAACAACCACGACCACTTCCAGCGCACGCCCGAGTTCACGCAGGAAGTGGCCGAACGCTTCTCGCAGGTCTCGCCCGAACTGCGCCAGGAGTTCCTGGACTTCCTGATCTCGTCGGTCACCTCCGAGTTCTCCGGCTGCGTGCTCTACAACGAGATCCAGAAGAACGTCGACAACCCCGACGTCAAGGCACTGATGCGCTACATGGCGCGCGACGAGTCGCGCCACGCCGGCTTCATCAACCAGGCGCTGCGCGACTTCGGTCTCGGCATCGACCTGGGCGGGCTCAAGCGCAACAAGGCCTATACCTACTTCAAGCCCAAGTACATCTTCTACGCGACCTACCTGTCCGAGAAGATCGGCTACGCGCGCTACATCACCATTTACCGCCAGCTCGAGCGCCATCCGGACAAGCGCTTCCATCCGATCTTTCGCTGGTTCGAGCGCTGGTGCAACGACGAATTCCGCCATGGCGAGTCGTTCGCACTGATCCTGCGCGCCAACCCGCAGCTGATCTCGGGCCCGAACCTGCTGTGGGTGCGCTTCTTCCTGCTGGCCGTCTACGCGACGATGTACGTGCGCGACCACATGCGCCCGCTGCTGCACGAGGCGATGGGACTGGAGTCGACCGACTACGACTACCGCGTCTTCGAGATCACGAGCGAGATCTCCAAGCAGGTCTTCCCGATCTCGCTGGACATCGATCACCCGGCCTTCCGCGCCGGCATGGAGCGGCTGGTGCAGGTCAAGACCCGCATCGACGCCGCCAAGAAGCGCGGTGGTCTCGTCGGCCGCGTGCAGCAAGGCCTGTGGGCCGCGGCCGGTGCCGCGACCTTCGCCCGCATGTACCTGATCCCGGTGCGTCGTCACGCGCTGCCGGCACAGGTGCGCATGGCCCCGGCCTGGTGAAAGAGAGGACACGATGCTGAGCGTGGCGATCCCGGTGCTGTTCGCGGTGTTCGTCTGGTGGTTCAGCACCGGGCTGATCCTGCTGCTCGACGGTCTTCCGCGGAACACCTTCCGCTGGAGTCTGGTCATCTCCAGTGCGCTGGCGATCACCGCCTTCGCCGCACTGATGCATACCGCCGGCAAGACGACGCCGGCCGACGCCTACTGCGCGTTCACCTGCGCGCTGCTGGTCTGGGGCTGGCACGAACTGGCCTTCCTGACCGGCTGGATCACAGGCCCGCGCAAGACCGCGACGCCGGCCGGCGCGAGTGGCTGGACCCGCTTCGTGCACGCGATCCAGGCCATCCTGTGGCACGAGATCGCGATCATCAGCGTCGGCATCGCGATCGTCGCCGTCACCTGGGGCGAGCCGAACCAGGTCGGCACCTGGACCTACCTGGTGCTGTGGTCGATGCGCACCAGCGCCAAGCTGAACCTCTTCCTGGGCGTGCGCAACCTGAGCGAGGAGTTCCTGCCGGAACACCTGAAGTACCTCGTCAGCTTCTTCCGCCGCCGGGCGATGAACCTGCTGTTCCCGCTCTCGGTGACGGTGCCGACCATCGTCGCCGCGCTGATGGTGCAGGAGGCGCTGGCGCCGGCCACCTCGCCGGCGCTGCACGCCGGGCTGCTGCTGGTCGCGACCATGCTCGGCATGGCCGTCATCGAGCACTGGATGATGGTGCTGCCGCTGCCCGTGGCCGCCCTGTGGCGCTGGGCGCTGCGTTCCCGCGAGCCGGGCGAGCCGCACGATCCGCCGGCGCTGCTCGTGCCCCCTTCCGACAACAACCTGCTTCATGCCCGCTGAGTTGCGCGTCTCGACCGAGTTGCAGGCCTGCCGCGAACTGATGCGCGGTGGCTCCAAATCCTTCTTCGCTGCCTCGCTGCTGCTGCCGCAGCGTGTACGGGCGCCGGCCACCGCGCTCTACGCCTTCTGCCGCGTCGCCGACGACGCTGTCGACCTGAGCGGCGACCCGCATGCGGCGATGGCCGAACTGCGCACGCGACTCGATGGCGTCTATGCCGGCGAGCCGGCGGCGATCGCGGCCGACCGGGCGCTGGCCGGTGTCGTGCACCGCTATGGCGTACCGCGCCTGCTGCTGGACGCGCTGCTCGAAGGCTTCCTGTGGGACGCGGAAGGCCGCCGTTACGACACGATCGCTCAGGTCGAGGATTACGGCGCACGCGTCGCCGGCGCCGTTGGCGCGGCGATGGCGGTGATCATGGGCGTGCGCTCGCAGCAGGCGCTGGCCCGCGCCTGCGAACTCGGCGTCGCGATGCAGTTCACCAACATCGCGCGCGACGTCGGAGAGGACGCGCGCAACGGCCGCCTGTACCTGCCGCGCAGCTGGCTGGTCGAGGCCGGGCTGGACGTCGACGCCTGGCTGCGCAACCCGGTGCACTGCCCCGAGGTCGCGCAGACCGTGCGCCGGCTGCTGGGGGCTGCCGACGAGCTGTACGAACGTTCGGAACACGGCATCGCCGCGCTGCCGCGCGACTGCCGCCCGGCGATCCGCGCCGCGCGCCTGGTCTACGCCGAGATCGGTGCACGCCTGGACCGCGAAGGCCTGGACTCGGTCAACCGCCGCATCGTCGTTCCTGCTCGGCGCAAGGCCGCGCTGATGGCACGGGCCGCCTCGGCCGCGCTGAACACACCGGGCCGCGCCTACATCTCGATGCCGCCGCTGCCGGCGATCCAGTATCTGGTCGACGCCGCCGCGGCCTCGCCGGTGCCGGCGCCGCCACCGCGGCCGCCGCAGCGCTCGCTAGACGACCGCATCGGCTGGGTGATCGAACTGATGGAACGCCAGGCCGCGCGTCGCGCCTGAGCCGCTGCACGATGCAAAGCGCGCTGTCGGTCATCGTCGTCGAGACGTTGATGCTGCTTGCCGGTGTGGTCGCATTCGCGGGATGGCGGCTGATCATGTTCAAGCGCATCAGCCGAAACGCGCAGAACTTGCGCGACGGCGGCCCGCAAGCGCGCTAGATTCCATGCCATGGTCGAGAAGGTCTTCGCCGCAATCGGGCTCAGCGTCTGCGTTGCCCTGCTGCTGGGCATGCTGATCGGTCGTGGCCGCGTCCAGCAGATGCTGATGCGCGCGCGCGCCGCCTGGCGCTGGAGCCGCCAGCGCCGCAGTGCCGAGCGTGAAGCGGTCGAGGTGATCGAACGCGCACGCCGCGGCGGCACGACGGTTCAGCGCGAAGGCAACATCTACCGGCCCAGCTCGTTCAACGGCCGCCGAGCCGACGACCACCAGGACTGAGCCTGGACACGCAAGGCCGGAAGGCCTTGCGTGCCTGGCTCAGGCTCTCGCGCGATTTCACGCGCGAGAGCTGAGTTGGGACGATCAAGGCCGAACGCCCTTGATCGCAAGTCCAGGCTTGAGTGCTACTTCACACGCGGCCGCCAAGTCGGGGCCCCGAACTCAGCCCCGCCTCGGCATGCGCCACGGCAGCATCAACCGCACCGGCAGCGTGACGACGCGCGGCAGCACCATGGTCTCGTGCACCGAGACCACCTCTTCCCCGAGCAGCCCCGAGCGCAGCATCGACCGCGCATAGAACGGCGTGTCCTCCAGCGTCTGCAGCACCGTCGCCGGCACCTCGGGCTCGGTGCGCATCGTGCGCGCGATGCGCCACAGCGTCGTCGGCAGGGCCTGGCGCGGTGGCGCCTCGAAACTCTCGGTGCTGCCGTCGAGCAGGAAACGCTCGGCGATCACACGGTCGCCGCCCATCTTCTGGCGCACGTCGTAGATCACCGCGGTGCTGCCGTCGGCCAGCGTCGCGCGCGACCAGTCCCATTCGCGGAACGGCCGGTCTATCGGTTCGTCGCCTTCGTTCGAATCGAGGTAGGCGTGCCCGGTCCAGCGCACCCGCGGCGAGTCGAGCTCGACCTCGATACGGCTACAGGGCGCGATCGGCCCCCAGCGGTGCCGCCCGCCGCTGTCCAGCGCGGTGCTGAAGCGGCACAAGGCCTGGGGCCAGATGCGCACGCGCCCGCGCACGCGCTGCGGAATCGGGGCGCCGATCTCGTCGAACTCGACCAGCAGCGACTCGCCGTCCCATTGCAGCCGGCTCGGCCCGATGACGAACTCGTCGGCGCTGCGCCGGATCCAGCGTTTGCCGCGTTCGGTCATCGTCCAGCGTTTGCCGGCGTCGCCGTACAGCGCCAGGTTGAGCGCGCAGTGGTTCTCGGGGTCGGCGCCGGTCGCGTCCGACCCGCCGGCCCAGGCGTAATAGGGGGAAAAGACGCTGCCGACGAAGGCGATGAAGGTCAGGCCGTGCCGCCCGTCGTCGCTGAGCGCGTCGACATACCACCAGAGATAACCACCCGGCGGGACCGGCTGGTCGAATCGAGGTGCGCCAGCAGCGTCTCGGCCGCCAGCCGGCCGGACATCGCCGCCATCGGCACGCCCGGACCCGGGTGCACGCTGCCGCCCGCCAGATACAGCCCCGGCAGCCGGCTCGTCGACGACGCCCGGTGGAACGAGGACATCCAGCCGTGCGTCGCCGGGCCGTACAGCGCCCCGCCCGTCGCCGGGAACAGGCGCTCGAAGTCCGCCGGTGTCGCCAGCCGATGCGTCTGCGGGCTCCATTCCATCGTCAGGCCGCACTCGCGCATCAGCGCCAGACTCCGCTGCTCGCATGGTTCGGTCTCCGAAACATCGAAGGGCCGCCGGTCCCCGTCGGCCGGTGCGTTGACCAGGCACAGCAGGCGTTCGGGGGCGTCGGGCCCGGTTCCATCGTCGGTGCGATCCTGGGCACAGACGTACACCGTGCCGCGCCGCGGAAGGCGGCGCTGCCGGAAGATGTCGTCGAACTCCGACGCGTAATCGTCGTCGAAGAACACGTTGTGGCGCACCAGCGGAAAACCATCGGTGCGCGCGTTGACCAGCCAGGTCAGCGCGGACAGGGAACGCCGCGCCGGCGCCACCGCGGCGGTGGCACGGCGCGCCGGGTCGCCCAGCAGCCCCTGGGCGAGCGCATTGACGTCGCCGTTGAAGAGCACCGAGTCGGCGGCGATCTCCTCGCCGCCGGCCAGCCGCACACCGACGGCGCGGCCGTCGCGCACCAGCACCTGCTCGCAGGCACGGCCATAGTGGAACCGCACCCCGCGGCTCTCGGCGAGCGCGGCGAAGGTCCTGGCGACCGCGTGCATGCCGCCTTCGACCGCCCAGACGCCGTCGAGCTCGACCTGCGCGACCAGCATCAGCGTCGCCGGCGCGAGCCAGGGCGACGCGCCGCAATAGGTCGCGTAGCGCGCGAACAGCTGCTGCAGCCGCGGGTCACGGAAATGCCGCGACAGCGAGCGCCAGAGGTTGGAGAACGGGCCGATCTGCATCAGCGTCATCAGCCCGCGCGGGCCGAGGTCGCCGACCATGCTGCCCAGCGTCGGGCGCTCGGAGCGGATGTACGGCCCCTCGAGGTGGTCGTAGAGCTGGCGCGCCTGGCGGCAGAAACCGAGGAAACGGCGCGCCTCCTCGGGCCCGCTGAACTCGCCGATCGCCTCGGCGGAACGCCGGATGTCGGCGAACAGGTCCAGCCGCTGGTCCTGTCCACGCCAGGCATGGCGCGCCAGAACCCCCAGCGGCTGCAGCTTCAGCTGCTCTTCGACCGAGGTGCCGGCGGCGGCGAAGATCTGGTCGAAGACCCAGCGCATCGTGAACACCGTCGGCCCGGCGTCCATCGCCGCGCCGTCGACGACGACCTGGCGCATCTTGCCGCCCGGTGCGGCCGCCTTCTCGACCAGCGTCACCTGCAGCCCGCGGCAGGCCAGCAGCAGCGCGCTCGTCAGGCCGGCGATGCCGGCGCCGACGACGACCACGTGGTGGGTGCGCAGCGCCTCAGCCATATCGGCGCCCTTTCCAGACGCCCGTGATCGACTGCGGCGCGAAACGCACGAACATCGATTCCGAGAAGAAGTCGCGCGACGCGACGATGGCGCGCTGGTGGGCGCCGGTGCGGGCGTAGGCGTCCATTGCCGCCACGTTCTCCCAGATGCTGAAGGTGGCCTGGCGCAGCACCGGCGCTTCGCCCAGCCCGACCGCCAGCTGGCAGCCTGCGGTGCGCTCCAGCGAGTCCTGCGAAGGACCGGCGTTGGGCCAGAAGCGGTGCGCCCGCCCCGGCCGGATCGAGGCCCGGGTCAGCGCGGCGACCGGCCCGTCAGCCGGCGGCACACCGCCGACACGCGGCGTGAAGCCGTCCCAGCTACCGCGCACGCGGTACGGCCGGGCCTTCACGATGCAGAGTTCGCGGGCGTTCTCGCGGTAGCGCCGGGCCAGGTCCGAGCTCGCGAGAAACGCGTCAGCCGCGGCTTCGCCGTCGAAGAGCACGAACAGCCCCTGGCGGGTGCCGCTTGGACGCAGCCCGAAACCGCCCTCGTAGCCGGTTCCCAACTGTTTCGCGAACCGCACGCCGGGTTCGCGCCGGACCGGCGCGGCACCGGCAATGAAACGCCCGTAGCCCCACAAACGCGAGGCTGCGGCAACGTCGATGAGCAGCAGCACGGCGGTGTCGCCGCCGAGATCGGCGGCAGTCGCCGGGCCGTTTGAAAACGGCGACGCCGCCGAGCCCAGCTGCGGGACGTCGGCGGCGTTGCGGATGTCGTTCGTCATGTAAGGCGGCCGCGGCGAGTGCCGCGGCCGCTGGTCATCACGTCACTTGGTGGCGGTGGCCACCGTGGCAACAGGTTCCGACGCGGCGGCGTCGACCGGTGTGGCGACCGCAGCGGCAGCCGCAGCCGCGGGCGCCGGGCCCTTCAGACCGACGTAGTCCTTGGCCATCTGCGCGCCGTAGATCGGCTTGTAGGCACCTTGGTGGCAGGTGGCGCAGTTGATCTTGGCCACGTCGCCAGTCGGCCCGAGCCGGTGCGCCGGGAAGGTCTTGGTCAGCCCTTCCATGAACCCGTTGTTCAGGTCACGCGCCAGGCGAATGCCGTACCAGGCCGTCGCACGTTGCGGTGCGGCGTTGTCCCAGCTGCCAAAGCCATTGGTGTTGTGGCAGTAGGTGCAGTTGACGCCGAGCGCGCCCGCCATGTGCATCATCAGGCCATAGGTCTTCTCGGCCTGTTTGATGCCCGCGGTGGTCGTGCCCGTCGGCAGTGCCGTCGTGCCGTAGACCCGGACCTGGGTGTCGTCCTTCAGGAAGGTCGAGAACGGGTCATAGGGCAGCGAGGTCAGGCCCACCACCTTCTTGGCCTGGTTCTGGCCATCGAGGTTGCCGATGAAGTCCGCGCGCTTGTTCTGCGCTTCGGCCTTGAACCAGATCTCCTTGGGCACCGGCTGGCCACGGTGGCAGGTGTAGCAGGTGACGCCGGTGGCGGCGACGTGCTGCGTCCACTGCGCGTTGACCTTCTGCGTCATCTCGATCATGCGACGCGAGACGACCTTCTGGTACTTCGAGTCGTCGGCCAGATTGTCCGTGTGGCAGTAGGTGCAGCCCTCGGTCGGCGCCACCCATTGGGTGATCGCCGCCATGTGGCGCGTGAACTCGGCCACCGACAGATGGCCCAGAACCTTGACGTTCTGGAACACCTGCCCGGCGCGCGGGCCCGAATCGTCAGCCACCGGCGTGCCGGCCGGAGCTTGATTCAGCGGAATCTGCTCGGCCAGCGTGCGCGGGTTGACGATGTGCTGCATCCCGGTGCCGCGGTAGCCCCGCTGCACGGAGTCAACCGGCGGGCGCTCGCATCCGGCGAGCAGGGCCGCCGCAGTCACGGCGACGGTAAGGGTCGAAATGCGAACCGCGAGTGCCATCACTTGACTCCCTGCAGGGTGGCGGGGTCGATCGTGGGCGCGAACACAGCCGGATACGACGGTGCCACGCCGTGCTTGACGGCCCACAGATACCAGTTGTCGACGACGGTGCCCGACAGCAGGATGCCGATGCCGCCGGTCAGCGGGCACAGCACGGCGAACCACCACGCCCAGCGGTGGATCGACTCGGTCGTCGCGTTGAAGCCCATCGTCCAGCGCCAGAACAGCTGGGCGCGTTCCGAGGCGGTACCGCGGTCGGCGATCTGCTCCAGTTCACGCTCGCCACCGAAGCGGCTGACGGCCAGGATCGTCGCACCGTGCATCGCGAACAGCAGCGTTGCGCCGTACAGGAAGGCGATCGAGAGCGCGTGGAACGGGTTGTAGAACAGGTTGCCGTAGCGCAGCGAGAACGCGGCGGTCCAGTCCAGGTGCGGGAAGATGCCGAAAGGCACGGCTTCCGACCAGCTGCCCATCAGCACCGGGCGGATGAAGCCCAGCACCAGATACAGCCAGATCGCGGCGGCGAAGGCCCACGCGACGTGCGTGCCCATGCCCAGGGCGCGAGCCCGGGTGTACATGCGCACCCACCACAGCAGGATGGAGATCGTCAGGAACAGGCCCGCCATCAGCCACCAGCCGCCGTCGTTCAGCGGCGGCAGCTTCAGGCCGTACTTCGGAGACGGCGGCTCGAGCGCCAGCCAGAAGAACTGGCGCAGGAACTCGATCGGGTCCCAGCCGACCGAGGCCAGCATGTTCAGGCCGATGATCAGCGTGGCCAGCGAGCCGAAGACGATCGACATGATGCCGAGCGCGCCGAGATAGATCGGCCCGATCTGCGCCATGCCCAGGCGACCCAGCAGGTGAACCTGCCAAGGCTTCTTGCCGGTGCGCGGGCTGTCCTGTTCGGGCAGCGGCACACCCATGTGCGCCGGCCCTGCGACCTGCACACGCGTGAAGATGTTTTGATATTCAGCCATTGGGTTTCTCCTGCGGGCTCACTTGAGCGGCCACTGACTCCAGATGGGCATGTTCAGCCACCAGCCCCACCACTCCGGCCAACCGCGGGTCCAGAACGGACCGCTGATCACGATGCAGACCGCGCTCCAGAAGGCCGCCGACAGCGCCAGGAACAGACCCAGGCGGTGGATACCGAGCGAACCGATCGAATAACCCACGGCGTCGCGGAAGAACGTGTCTTCGTGATCCGTCGTCTTCATCGGCTCACCCTTCTTCGGGTTCGCCGCGGACAGGATCAGACCCCCGTGCATGGACATGGCGAGCGTCGTCGTGAAGAAGAACGTGATCGCCAGCATGTGTGCCGGGTTGTAATGGAAGTGCAGGTATTGGTAGCCAACGTTCGACACCCAGTCGAGGTGACTGAAGATGCCGTACGGGAACCCATGGCCCCAGGCGCCCATGAGCAGCGGGCGGATGACGACCAGCGTGACATAAGCCAGGATCGCGAAACCAAACGCGATCGGCACGTGGAATTGCATGCCGAGCTTGCGGCAGATTTCCACCTCACGCAGTGCCCACGAGACGAAAGCCCCGATGGCGCACACCGTGATCAATTGCCAGAGCCCACCTTCGAGCAGCGGCGCGACGCCCAGCCCGTAAGACAGGTCCGGCGGCGCAATACTGATCTGCCAAAGATTCCACGTCGGCCCCTGCGAAGCGCCCCAGATGATCAACGCGGTTCCCAGGACCGAGAAGAAGAGCGTCGTGACGCCGAAGAAGCCGACGTAGAACGGCCCGACCCAGAAGTCGAAGAGATCGCCCCCGACCAGCGTGCCGCCGCGCACCCGGTATTTCTTCTCGAAACTCAGCATTGCCATATTGATTCCTCCGACCGACGGGTCGCCACCGACAACCCGAACGGCGAGTTTGTAGTTGCAGCGGGTCGAAACCGGTCGAGACCGGTTCCGCCCGCATGCACTGGCGAGGCGCTTTTTACTTCGCCTGCGCCAGGGACGTCACTTCGGCAGGAACCGGGGCGGTTGCAGACGCCACCGGCGCCTTCTTCGCGCCGTCCAGCCAGTTGAACTTGTTCGTGCCCAGCAGCATCAGATGAATCAGCACGGCAAGACCAAGCAGGAACACCGCCTGAGCCACCATGGCGCGCATCGGATCGAACAGACGCCAAATTCTCCACATAATCCAAGCTCCTATAGCAAATGCGACATGAAGGTATATACCGCTGCCTTAACGCCGCCAAAAATAGATTTCACACCTTCAGCCCCCGGCAACCAGGAACGCCAGTGCCAACCGAGCAATTGCCCGATGAGGGCAATGATCAGAAACGCCACGTAGCTGAGCGCGAAGATGACCCAGAAACTTCTGGAGTCACTCGCCGCGAGCGGCTTGGGCATTGCAGATTCGATATGGGCCATAACGCTCCCCTTTGACGGGTCAAGCTAGCAGGTACTTAGAGCCAGGGACGCCAGACCCAGACCAGGAAGTGGGCGACGACGGCGACCGCCGTGAAACCCACGAAACCCTGAACCCAGAACTTGTGGAACTCCTGGGCTTCGTCGTCGGTGAGCCCGGAGATCGAGCCCTTTCTTTCGGCCATGAGGAAACTCCTTCTAAAGCGGCCAAGTGGCCGCGTGCGCACAAGACCCGCGCACGGTGGGCAGCCGCGGCAGAGTGCCACGACATTCGGAAAGTCCACTGATCGCGGACAGGAATCGTTGAATGGAGCACCGATTCATGCGGGCTCCTTGTGGCCGAGCAGCTGGCGCACACGCCCGGCGGTGACACGCTCTTCGCCGGCGGCACCGGCTTCGCGTTCCGCACGGTCGCGCAGCTGCTTGGCGGCCGAGATCTGGACCAGCACCGGCTGGCGCGCGACGTAGTCCTGCAGCACCTGCTGCGCTTCGTCGTCCCAGGGCCTGGAGTCGCCGCGGCGCGACGGCGTCGCGTCGATGCGATCGAGCTCGGTGCCCAGCGGCAGGATGTTGAACAGCGCGTCGAAGAGCGCGTTGCAGAACTCCTGCACCAGGTAGGTGGCGCCGGCGTAGCCCATGAAGGGCGTGCCGGTGTGGCGGCGGATGATCGCGCCCGGGAACGAGGCCGGGATGTAGGCCGGCTTCGGCCCATGGCCGGCAGTCGTTTCCGCCAGGTACATGCGCTCGTTGTAGCTGCCGAAGAGCACCAGCGGCGTCTTCGTGTGCACCAGCTCGCGCACGCTCTGGTTGTCGGTCTTCTCGCCGGACTTGCGTGCAATGGCGAAATTGCACGGCAGGCCGAGCTCGTCTTCGAAGAAGTGGCGCACGCCGCGCGCGTAGGTCTCGCCGGCGACGATGCCGAAGTTGGCGGTGCCGAAGAAGTCCTGAGTCACCGAGCGCCACAGGTCCCAGATCGGCTTGATCGTCGTGTGCTTCTCGCGCTCGATGAACGGTTCCGGGTCCAGGTTCAGCAGGCGGCCGAGTTCACGCAGGAAGGCGGTGGTGCTGTGCAGCCCGATCGGCGCCTGCAGGTACGGACGCTCCAGCGCCTCACACAGCATGCGGCCGAACTCGCGGTACATGCAGACGTTGACGTCGGCGTCGACGAGCTTCTGCACGTCGGCCAGGTGGCTGCCGAGCGGGAACACCATGTTCACCTCGGCGCCTATGCCTTCGACCAGGCGCCGGATCTCGTGCAGGTCGCTCGGCATGTTGAAGCTGCCGTAGCTCGGGCCGATGATGTTGACGCGCGGCTTCTCGCCGGCCGGGCGCTGCTCGAAGGGCACGCGCGCCGGCACCTTGCGCAGGCCGTATTCACTCCAGAGCCAGAACATCGCGCGGTTCGCGCATTGCCACTGGTCCTCGTCGATCGTGCGCGGCAGGAAACGCTGGATCGTCGTGCCTTCGGGCGTGACGCCGCCGCCGATCATCTCGGCGATCGAGCCGGTGACGACGACCGCCGGCAGGTCCGGGTCGAGCGCCGCGTGCGCGCGCTTCATCGAACCTTCGGTGCCTTCGCGGCCGAGCTGTTCTTCGCCCAGGCCGGTGACGACGATGGGCAGCTCGTGCGGCGGCAGCGCGTCGGTGTAGTGCAGCACTGCGGTGGCCGGCAGGTTCTCGCAGCCCACCGGGCCGTCGATGACGACCTGCAGCCCCTTGATCGCGGTGAAGACGTACACCGCGCCCCAGTAGCCGCCCGCGCGGTCATGGTCGATCACGTACATCAGATCATCTCCTCGGCCTTGCGGCGCTTCTGGAGCTTGATGACCTGACGGCGCGTCTCGGCCCGGAACTCGGGGCGCAGCTGCGGCACGTCTTCCCAGACGCCGGCGTTGTCGCCGGAGCCAACCTCGCCGAAAAACTCGCGCATCTGCTGGAAGCGCGCCTTGTTCGCGATGGCGGCGTTGATGACCTGGGCGAGCGAACCGGCACCGGCCGGGCCCATCAGCGGGCGCGCCGAAATCAGGTTCGTGAAGTACAGCGCCGGGATCGTGGCCTGCTTGGCGGCCTGCACGACCGGGGTCGTGCCGATCGCGAGGTCGGGGCGGAACTCGCGCACCGCGGCGATGTCCTGCTCGAGCGAAGCGCGGTACTGCACGTGCACGCCGCGCGCCTGCAGCCATTCGAGATCAGGCGCGCTCCACGGCGTCTTCGGGCAGGCGGTGCCGACGTAAGGCACTTCGGCGCCGCTTTCGACCAGCAGGCGCGCGACCAGCAGTTCCGAGCCTTCGTAGCCGGAGACGACGACGCGGCCCTTGATCGGCGTGGCGGCGAGCGCGCCCTTGATGGCACGCAGCCACTTGTTCTTGGACGCGTCGATCATCGCCTGCGGCACGTTGCAGGCGCGGCCGACGGCCTGCAGCCAGGCTTCGGTGCCGTCGTGGCCCACCGGGGCGGACGCGACGATCGGGCGACCCGCGGTCTCGAACTCGCGGATGCTGGCGGTGTAGAACGGGTGGATCGCGGCGACGGCGGCGCAGTCCAGCGCGGCGTACAGCTCGCGCCATTCACGCGTCGGCACCACAGGGCCGGCGGCCAGGCCCATCGGCTCGAGCATCATGCCGATGCCCACCGGGTCGGCCGGGAACATCTCGCCCAGCAGCGTGATCGTCGGCTTCTCGCTGACGCCGCCGCGCGGCGTGGCCACCGGGCCGGCTTCGGCCTCGCTGCGCGCCACGCGCAGCATCGCGCCGGCGAGAACGTCCTTGGCCTCGGCATGCGTGGGCACGCCGAAACCCGGAACGTCGATGCCGATGATGCGAACGCCGTCGATCTCCTTGGGCAGCAGGCGCAGCGGCACACCCGAGGCGCTGGGCACGCACAGGTTGATGACGACGACGGCGTCGTACTGCTTCGGGTCGGCGAGCTTGTGCACGGCCTCGCGGATGTCCTCGAACAGCTTGCCGGTGACCAGCGTTTCGCTGCTGAACGGCACGTAGCCGATCGAGCGCCGCGCGCCGTAGAAGTGGGCGGTGAAGCTCAGACCGTAGACGCAGCAGGCCGAACCCGACAGCACGGTCGCGGTGCGGCGCATGCGCAGGCCGACACGCAGCGAACCGAAGGCCGGGCACATGCTCTGCGGCTGGTCGTGCGGGCCCGCGCCTTCGGGCAGCGGGTAGTCGCGCGCGTACTGCTGCAGCAGCTCGCCGTTGCCCGATGCGGCAGCGGCGGCCAGCATCTGGTCCCGGCCCGCGTGGCAGCCCAGGCCATCGGCCTCGGGCGCACCAGGGTTGGAGTGCTTGAGCTCGTCCATCGCCGTGCTCAGGCCTGGTCGTAGACGACTTCGAGCGTCGGGCGGACGATCTCGTCCTTGCCGACCATGTCCTTGATCGTCGCCGGCTCGAGCACGATGTCGCGGCCGGTGGTCTCGGACGAGAACAGGCCCAGCAGTTCATCCTGCGTCAGCGGCTTCGGGCGCACCGGGGGCGCTTCGGCGACGTTGCTCGCGAGTTCCTCGAACAGCGGCCCCCAGGTCGTGCCCGGGCGGGCGACGATCTCGTAGGCGGCGCTCTTGCGGCGGATGTCCTCGTTGGCGGGGATCGCGGCCAGCACCGGGATGCCGACGTTGGCGGCGAAGGCCTGGGCTTCGCCCGTGCCGTCGTCCTTGTTGATCACCATGCCGGCAACGCCGACGTTGCCGCCCAGCTTGCGGAAGTACTCGACCGCGCTGCAGACGTTGTTGGCGACGTAGAGCGATTGCAGGTCGTTGCTGCCGACGACAATGACCTTCTGGCACATGTCGCGTGCGATCGGCAGGCCGAAGCCGCCGCAGACCACGTCGCCGAGGAAGTCGAGCAGCACGTAGTCGAAGCCCCAGTCGTGGAAGCCGAGCTTCTCCAGGGTCTCGAAGCCGTGGATGATGCCGCGCCCGCCACAGCCGCGGCCGACCTCGGGCCCGCCGAGTTCCATCGCGAACACGCCGTCGCGCTTGAAGCAGACGTCGCCGATCTGCACCGCCTCGCCGGCCAGCTTCTTCTTCGAGCTGGTCTCGATGATGGTCGGCGTGGCCTTGCCGCCGAACAGCAGGCTGGTCGTGTCGCTCTTCGGATCGCAACCGATCAGCAGGACCTTCTTGCCCTGCTGCGCCATCATGTAGCTGAGGTTGGCGAGCGTAAAACTCTTGCCGATGCCGCCCTTGCCGTAGATCGCGATGATCTGCGTCGTCTTGGTCACCGGGTTCGTGGACACCGCATCGGGTTCGATCGCCGCTTCGTTCTTCAGGCGCTCGTCGCGCATGAGGATGACTGGCGAGGTGGTCTGACTCATCGCGTACTACTCCAGTCGAGGACCATCTTCAGGCAGTCCGGGTCGCCGAACGCGATGCGGTATGCGTCGGCGGCTTGGGACGGGTTGGCGTGATGGGTGATCAGGCCGTCGAGCGACAGGCGCCCGGTTTCGGCCAGTTCCTTCACCGCCAGCAGATCGGGGCGCTGCCATTCGGCGGCGCACCGGATTTGCGCTTCGCGCATGAACGCGGGCGCAAAGTTGAAGTGCAGCGGGTCGGTGTAGAAACCCGCCAGCACGATCTCGCCGCCACGCGCCAGGCGCAGGACGAGACGATCCAGGATCGAGGAGTCGCCGCTGACGTCGAAGATGGCGCGGTAGTCGCGGCGCGGGTCTTCGTCGGGGTGGACGACGGTGTAACCCGTCGCGCCCTGCGCGCGGGTCGGATTGGTTTCCCAGACGGTCGGCGGCGCGAAGCCGGCGACGACGGTCATGCGAGCCAGCAGGCGGCCGAGCACGCCGTGGCCGACGATGAGGTCGGGCGCGACGATGGGCGTGCGCTTGCCGCCGCCGGCGACCGAGTGATAGGCGGTGGCGGCCAGCGCCAGCAGCACGGCTTGTTCGCCCAGGGAGTCGGAGACCGCGCAGACACGCGAGCCGGCAACGACGACACGCGAAGCGGCACCGCCGAAGAGGCCACGCACCTCGCCGTAGCACAGAGCGCCGGGCACGAACACACGTTCGCCGACCTTGTGGTGGGCGTTGGCACCGGCCTGCACGACGCGGCCGACGGATTCGTAACCGGGCACCAGCGGATAGCCCATGCCGGGGAAGGCCGGCATGCGCCCGCTCCACAGCAGCTTTTCGGTGCCGGTGGAAATGCCGCTGTACTCGATGTCGACGACCAGATCTTCGTCGGTCGGCGGCGTCAGTTCGAGCTCACGCAGGACGAGGTGCTCGGGCTGCTCGAGCACGATGGCTTGGGTCTTCATGCAGCCCTCCACGCCGAGCGCATACGGGGCTTCGACGGCATCACGGGCCGTGCCTGCGAACGGTGCTTCATCGGCTTCAACATCACGACGTCATCTTAAGCTGACAGTCCCGTGTGTCAAGGTGGCTGGACATGCCTTAGATCAGGAAAGTTAAGCCGAGCAGCGGGCGACCAGAACGCCAGCCTGCAGCGGCATATGCGTGGGCAGCGAACGCACGCTCGCGAACCCCGCTTCGTTCAGCAAACGAGTCAGGTGCGCCGCAGAACGCGGACGTCCGCGGCCCATCGCCAGCAGGTAGAAACCGAAGTAGGCGTCGCCGATCGGCTCGACGCCCGGAACCTCGGCCATCGCCTCCGCCAGCACCAGGGTGCCGTTGTCGGGCAAGGCGCGGCGCACGTTCTTGAACAGCGTCAACACTCGTTCATCGGGATGGTCGAAGGCCACCCGGACAAGGGAGATGACGTCGGCGCCACGCGGCAGTTCGTCGGCGAAGAAGTCGCCACCGAAGGCCCGCGAACGGCCGCCAATGCCCCAGGTCTTGAAGTTGTCTTCGGCGCGGCGGGCGACGGCCGGCAGGTCGAAAACACGCAGTTCCAGCCCCGGCACCTCGGCGGCCACGGCGCGCACGAAAGCGCCCTCGCCGCCGCCCACGTCCATCAGCACGCGGTGGCGGCCGAACCGGTAGGCGTCCAGCACCTCGCGCGCGACCAGCGGCTGCGAGGCCGTCATCAGCTTGGAGTATTCGGCGACCTTCTCGGTGGCCAGTGTGGCCGGCTGCCCGGGGCCGGCATCGGCCGCAGCGGCATACGGCCAGTAGCCAGCCATCGCCGGTGCACGCCCTTCGCCGCGCAGCAACGCCACGGGGTCGGCCAGGTCGCCGTACAGCGTCGCGTGGTGCTCGACCATCGCCGTGATCGCCTCGTTGGCGACCAGCGGCGCGCCGAGACGACCCAGCGTCACGGTGTCGCCGCCCTGCAGGTCCAGCAGTTCGAGCGAAGCGGCCGCGGCGACCAGGCGGCGCATCGCGTCCGGGCTCATCGCGCAGCGTTCGGCCATCAGCGCCAGCGGCAGCGGCCCGTCGGCGAGCATGCCGAACAGGTTCAGGCGCACGCAGGCCAACAGGATCTGCGAATAGACGAAGCCGGCGAGCAGATCGAAGAGTTCACGCGCGTGCCGGCGCGCCACCGGGCGCGTCAGCGGGAACGCGGCGGCCCAGCGCTGGAAGCCGGGGCGTGCGATCGTGCGGTGTTTCCAGTCGCGAAACCGTTCAGCCAGCGTCTGCGAACGGCGAAGCCCGGCCTGCGGCCTCATCTCGGCTCTGTCCATCTTGTAACGGGGTCAGGCGGTCTGCGTCGGCGAGGCGGCGCGCACCGCGGCGCGCTCGGCCAGCTCTTCGATGTTGGCGCACCAGGCCTTGGGCACCAGACGCTCGGCCTCCAAACGCACCATCTGGCGCAGCATGCCGGCGCCCTTGCAGGACGGGATGGCGTCGATCGCGCCCTGGACCAGGCGCTCGAAATGTTCGACCGCACCGACCAGGCCGTGCTGGATCGCCGAACTCGGGCGGCCGAGCACGACGTCGCGACCGACCGGCTTGCCGAGCTGTTCGGGGTCGGCGAGCGCGTCGCGCAGATCGTCGGCCACCTGGTAGGCCTCGCCCAGCCAGTCGCCGAGCGCACGCCAGGTCTCGCCGTCTCCGCCCGAAGCCTGGGCGCCCGCAGCTGTTGCGGCCGCGAACAGTGCCCCGGTCTTGGCGCGCTGGTAGTCGGACAGCGCGACGCGCGGCTCGCACTCCCAGGCCTGGCCAGCAATGATGCCGGTCGGCGTGCCCACGCCCTGGGCGACGGTCTGCAGCACCCGGGCCATGCGCTCGGGATGGCGGCCACCGGCGGCGCCGAGGGTCTGGAAGGCGGTGACGATCAGCGCGTCGCCGGACAGCACCGCCAGCCGCTCGCCGAAAGCCTTGTGCACCGAGGGCTGGCCGCGACGCAGCGGCGCGTCGTCGAAACACGGCAGGTCGTCATGCACCAGCGAGGCGCAGTGGATCAGTTCGATCGCCGAGGCCGCGGCGTCGGCGAGCCCCGGGTCCGTGTCGCCGTTGGCCATCGCGACCGCGATGCACAGTTGCGGGCGGATGCGCGCGCCGCCGGGAAAGACGGCGTGGCGGATCGCGGCGGCCAGCTTCGGCGGGCAGCCGACGCCCTCGTTGGCGGCGAGCGCAGCTTCCAGCGCCTGTTCGATGCGGTTTTTTGTATTCATCGAGTTCCTCCGGCGACCCGGCACCGGATGGCGCAGCGCTGTAAGGTCGTCATGTCACGCCAAAGTGTCAACTGATTCTGACACGTGGACGACCTCTGTCAAGAAAGCGAAACTGACGCTGCTCAAGACAGACGCAGGCACCCTTTGGCCGAATGGAGCGCATGAACCTCAAGCCTTTTGTTCTCGCCGCCGGCCTCTGCGCTGCGGCTTGTGCCTCGCAGGCCGCCACGCCGGCCGAACTTGCAACCAAAGCCGGCTGCGCCGTTTGCCACCAGCCGGCCGCCAAGAGCCTGGGCCCGAGCTACCAGGAGATCGCGAAGAAGTACAAGGGTCAGGCCGGCGCGCCGGCGCTGATGGCCGAGCGTGTGCGCAAAGGCAGCACCGGCGTCTGGGGCAAGCTGCCGATGACGCCGACGCCGCCGGCGCGCATCAGCGACGCCGAACTGAAGACCGTGATCGACTGGATCCTCAAGACGCCTTGACGGCGTCGGCCGGCCGCGCCCGCACGCGGCCGGCGTCTATCGCCAGCGCGGCCTTGGCCAGCAGCGTGAAGACGATGGCGCCGAAGGCCCAGATGCCCAGCGACACCAGCCATTCGCGCCAGCTCGGCGTGTATTCGAAGATCTCGCCCAGCGGCGTCGGGATGTAACCGGGCACCACCAGGCCCATGCCCTTCTCGATCCAGATGCCGGCGAAAGCCAGCGCGCAGGCCAGCGCCAGCAGCCGCGGCGTGCGCCGCAGCGGGTGGATGGAGAGGATCACGACCGCGACCGTGTTCAGCGCCAGCGCACTCCAGATCCAGGCCTGCAGCCCGCCTGCGCCCGCCAGCCCGAAATACAAGTAACGCATCGAGGCCGCATGCGTGGTCTCGTTGTAGAAGTCGGTGAAGAGTTCGACGCCGACGAAGAACAGGCTGATCTGCAGCGCCACCGTCATGACGACGGCGAGCAGCTCGATCACCGACTGCTGCAGCGCCAGCCCGCCCCAGCGCCGCAGGGCCAGCAGCGCCAGGATGATCAGCGCCGGCCCGGAGGCGAAGGCCGAGGCGATGAAACGCGGCGCCAGCAGCGCGCTGTGCCACAGCGGCCGCCCGGCGTTGGCCGAGAACAGGAAGGCGGTGACGGTGTGGATCGAGATCGCCCAGAAGATCGCGAGCACGACCACGGGGAAATACTTCGCCGTCTGCGCCTCGCCGCCGCGCCAGCGCGCGTACAGCACGTAGGCCGGCAGGCCCAGGTTCAGCAGCAGGTAGCCGAAGAGCACGACCACGTCCCAGGCCAGCATCGACAGCGGCCAGTTGAAGCGGCCGACGATCGGCAGCATGTGCCAGATGCGTTCGGGCCGGCCGATGTCGACGGTGACGAAGAGCATCGCGCAGACCACCGCCGCCACCGCCAGCGCCTCGCCGAAGAGCACCACCTGCTTGACGTCGGCACGGTGGAACAGATAGGCCGGGATCACCAGCAGCACCGCCGCCGCGGCGATGCCGACGAGGAAGGCGAAGTTGGCGATGTAAAAGCCCCAGGAGACCTGGTCGCTCATGCCGGTGACGACCATGCCCTGCTGCAACTGGCCGGCGTAGGCGAAGGCGCCGGCCGCCGCGACCAGCGCCATCACGCCCAGAAAGAGCCGGTACGCCGGGCCGCCGCGCAGCATCTCGCGCAGGCCGTCGAGCACGAAGCGCAACAGGTTCACTGGAGCACCCTTCGGCCTGGCGACCGGTCCCGCCGGGCGGGAATGAGCCCCGGACAAGTCCTGAGGGCTCATGCCGGGCTCACGCGCTCGTCGCTGAAGTACCAGAACTTGGGCTCGGTACCCAGTTCCTCCTTCAGCCGGAAGACGTTCTTGTGCTCCAGCACCCAGCGGATCTCGCTCGTCGGGTCGAGCAGGTTGCCGAAGATGCGCGCGCCGGTCGGGCAGGCCTCCTGGCACGCCGGCTGGCGGCCCTTGCGCGTGCGCTGGGTGCAGAAGTGGCACTTCTCGACGACGCCCCGGGGCCGCGGGCGGTTGCCGAGGAAGTTGGTGTTCGGGTTCAGCTCGGCCGCCGGGATCTGCGGCTCGGTCCAGTTGAAGTGGCGCGCCCAGTAGGGGCAGGCCGTCATGCAGTAGCGGCAGCCGATGCACCAGTCGTAGTCGACGACGACGATGCCGTCGGGCTCCTTCCAGGTGGCCTTGGTGGGGCAGGCCTTGACGCAGGGCGGGTTGTCGCACTGCATGCACTGCATCGGCAGATACCAGTGGCCCGGCACCGGCACTTCCTTCGGGTCGTAATAGTGCTCGGCGGCCTCGAGGTCCATCGTGCCGTTGGGCATCTGCAGTACGCGGATGTACTGCATCTGCGAGTCGCGGCCGAGGTTGTTCTCCTGCACGCAGGCCTGGACGCAGTCGCGATAGCCCTTGCACTTGCTGATGTTCAGCGCGTAGCCGAAGACGGTGTTCGGCAGTGGCGGCGTGTCTTCGCAATGAACCTCGACGCCGAAGCGGCGTTTTGCATTGCGTTCGATGCGTTCCAGCGCGGCGTGGATCTCGTCCTTCGTCATGCGCTGGTAGTGGTCCTGCAGCAGGCCGCCCATCGCGTCCTGCAGCGTCTGGCCACCCCAGGCGCCGGTGGCATGGGCGGTCGCGGCGGCACCGCCGGCGGTGGCGACACCGGCCAGGAAACGGCGGCGCAAGGCGCTGAAGCCTTGGCCGTCGGACTCGGGCTTGCGGCTCATTATCGGGCTCCGGAAGCGGCGCGCTGCCAGGCAGGCGCGGCGTGTTCGAGGACGCGCGGCGCCGGCTGCAGCC